>DATFKK010000096.1 GCA_035268685.1 Candidatus Krumholzibacteriia bacterium
AGCGATCATCCGACCACTTCCACGACCACGATCCTCGATCCCCACAGAGCTTCCACTTCCGCACCGGAAACCACGGTGAGCATCGGCGACGAGATCGCCATCGAGCGACTTCCACCGCGGAAGTGAGCGAAACGAATGTCGGCCTCGACCATCGAAGAACGCGCAGGACAGCGTTCGGACCGCGCGGTGCAGGACGCCGAGTGAATCCGACCACCGCAGAACCGGACCCAGCCGCGACCGAACCAACCCCGACGTCACTCCACGCGCTCGAACCCCACGCGGAACCTCGCTCCACCGTCCTCCCGGTTCTCCCACTCGACCTCGGACCCGTGGGCACGGGCGAGACGGTCGACGAGGGCGAGACCGAGACCGAGTCCGGCCGGTTGGTCCTCGTCGTCGCCGCGGCGGAAGGGTTCGAACAACGAGCGGGCCACGTCGTCGGGGATGCCGGGGCCGTGGTCGCGCACGGACAGATGGACACGCGATCCATTGGCCACTGCGGAGAGGTGGACGCGGCGGTCGTCGGAGGAACGGGAGTACTTCTCGGCGTTGTCGATCAGGTTGGTCACGATGTGTTCGACGGCGTCGGGATCGAAGCGAGCCGACGGCAGTGTCTCGGGCACGTCGACCTCGAGGGTCGCGCCGTGGCTCTCGAGGGCAGGGCCCAGCCGGGAGGCGACCTCGCGCAGGGTCGCGGCCAGATCCCCTTCGCGCATGCGCACGCCGCGGTCGCCGCGCTCGAGGCGGGTGAAGTCGAGGACGTTGGTCACCACGCGGGACAGCCTCTCGCTCTCGGCGGCGATGCGCCGGGCGTAGCGTTGCGAGCGGTCGGGGTCGTCGGCCACTCCTCCGAGCATCTCGCCGTACATGCGCAGGCCGGCCAGGGGCGTGCGCAGTTCGTGGGCGGCGGCCGCGGCGAAGCGCGAGCGTTCGCGGGCGACGCGCTCGGCGTTGAGCAGCAGGACGACCACGCTGATCGCGGCGATCAGGGCAGCGGCCGATCCGATCGCGAAGGAGCGGTAGAAGTCCGTCTCCACGCGTGCGGCGTCGACGCCGGCCAGGGCCACGGGACCGCTCACGTCGACGGCGATCTCCCACGTGGTGCAGTCGAGGGGCACCTCGGCCACCGCGACGGAGTCCTCGGTCCCGCCGGTGAAGGGACGCAGCACGGCCGGGAGCTCGGCGGATCGCAGCCAGTCGTGCACGGCCTGCGGCGACAGCACGAAGCCCTGCACGGCACCGTCGTCGCCCACGCGGCGCAGGGCCACGAGCAGCGGTTCGGCGAGTCCGTCCTCGAGACCGTGCCACTGGAACGATTCGGTTTCGACGAGTAGCCGACCGTCGTAGGTCGGATCCAGCGAGGCGACCGCCGAGCGCGACGGCGGCAACGGATCCCGCCCGCTGCGCGCCATGCGTTGCAGATCGTCGGCGTGGGGCCCCAGGACTTCGCGCCTCTCGCCGGCCCGCTGCAGACGATCGGCGTCGGGCACGATCTCGCCCAGGTCACCGAGGACGGGCACGCTCAGCCGGCCGCGCGGATCGATCTGGAAGTACACGTCGACGAAGGGATCGCGCGGTCCGGTGGCCAGCGGTGACGGCGTGCTCCCGGCGCACTGACAGTTCGACGTGGGGTCGTGGTAGGTGGCGTGGAAGTGATAGGGCGGTCGCTGCGACTCGCTGTCGCGCATGGCCTCGAGGCGGCCGACGAGACGATCGCTCAGCGCGCGGGCGACGGAGTGGCCCCGCTCCACCGGGCGCGCGCGGATCGAAGCCGCCTCGCGTTCGGCACTCGCCTGGCCCACCACGTACCAGGCGGTGCACGGCGCCGCGACGGCCACGAACACGAGCGTGATCGCGAGCCAGGTCCGGCGGGGGCGATGGACGATGCTCATGGTCCGCTCTCCGGGGGTGGACGTCAGTCCTGGTCTCCCCACGCGTATCCCACACCCTTCACGGTGACCACGATCGACGGCTGGCGGGGATCGCGCTCGATCTTCTGGCGCAGGTTGGCCACGCACATGTCGACCGTGCGGGTCTGAAGGTCTCCGGGCGCGTTCCACACGTGTTCGAGCAGCTCGGCCCGGCTCACGGCACGGCGCCGCTGGCGGTGCAGCAGCCGGATCAGGTTCGCCTCACGGGCGGTCAGGGTCTCGGTCCTGCCGTCGCGCTCGACGACGCAGCGGCCCAGGTCGAAGACGGCTCCGTCGGCCTCCAGACGCTCCGGCGTCGCTTCCACCGCCAGGCGTCGGCCGAGCGATTCGATCCGGGCCAGCAGCTCCTGGGTACCGAAGGGCTTGGTCACGTAGTCGTCGGCCCCGTGCCGCAGGCCGCGCACCTTGTCGGCCTCGTCGCCCCGCGCGGTCAGCATCAGGATCCCCATCTGCGGTCGCACCTCGCGCAGTCGACGACACACCTCCCATCCGTCGAGGCGCGGCAGCATGAGATCGAGGACGACGAGGTCGAAGTCGGTGTCGAGTCCGGTCCGCACGGCGGCCTCGCCGTCGGCGGCATCGGTCACGTCGTGCCCCTCGCTCTCGAGCAGGTCGACGAGTCCCTCGCGGAGGGTCGGTTCGTCTTCGACGACGAGGATGCGCATGGGGCCTCGGACGGCGGACGGCCGGGAGCCGGGTCTTCCCGGACGGAAGCGTACGGCCGGTTCGCGGAGCGAACCGTCAAGCAGACGTAAAAGGCGATCCTACTCGATGCACGAGACGACGGGCCCCCGAATCGCAGATCGGGGGCCCGATGACGGCGCGGGACGGACGGCGGATCACCGCCCGGCCCGGCTCAACTCCCGCACCACCCGGCCGTACTCGTGGTCGCTGTCGATCGTCTCGGCGGTGCGCAGGAAGGCCTCGCGCACCGGCTCCGAACCGGCCGCGGCGTCGACGAAGGCGCGCAATGCACGGGCCTTCTCGAAGTCGCTGTCGATCATCGCGACCACGTCGAGGGCCTCGATCACCATGGTCTCGTCGTCGCCGAGTCGTGGCGCGAGGGCGGCGACGAGTCGTGCCTTCTCGAAGTCACTGTCGATGTCCTCGATCGTCCGCCACATCTCGGCGCGGGCGTCGGGGTCGTCCAGTGCCAGCGGAAGGGCGTCGACGAGCACGCGTGTCTTCTCGAAGTCGCTGTCCATGCCGTCGGCGACTTCGAAGAAGGAACCTTCCAGACGTCCGTCGCGGAGGTCGTCCCGGGACATCAGGGCGAGCACGCGCGCCTTCTCGAAATCACTGTCGAGGTCGTCGGTCAGGACGAGCAACCGCGACAGCACCGACGGATCCAGATCGCCGAGTTCGATGGCCATGCGCAGGGCGCGCCCGCGCTCGAAGTCGCTGTCGAGCGAACCGATCAGCCCGGCCACGCCGTCGCCCAGATCGGGGTCGGCCAGCAGCAGCTCCAGGTTGTCGGTCACCACGCGTGCCTTCTCGAAGTCGCTGTCGATCGAGCGGGGGATCTCGGCGAGCACGCGCTCGCGGTCCTCGTCCGACAACGACGGGTGCCGGAGCAGCGCCGACCAGTGCCGAGCCGCGGCATGGTCGGACTCGAGGGCTTCGATCCGGCCCACGGCGGTGCCCACGCCTCCTTCGTCGAGCCAGCGGCCGATGCGGGCGTCGGTCCCGATGCCGGCCTGCACCATGAAGGTGCTCAGGGCCTCGGAGAACCACGCCCGGGCGTCGTCGTCCACCTCCGTGGAGCGGCCGTTCTCGAAGTACGTCCGCTCCACCCGACCGTCGCGGTCGCGCTCGATCTCCATGCGGTGGCGCTCGCCGTCGCGCTCGGCCCGCAGATCGAAGTACGAGCCGTCGTCGAGGAGCTCGACGTCGCTCTCGTCGTCGGCGAAGCGCAGCCGGCCGTCCATCTGCACCTCGAGTTCGAAGTCGTCCCGGCGGTAGGTCCATTCGCCGTGGCGCGTGACGACCTCGAGTTCGTCGCCGCCGCTCTCGAAGAGCACGTGGTCGCGGACGCGGAGGTCCATGCGATCGCCGCGGACGAGCACGCGACCGGCGACGGTGGGTGCCAGGGGCGCACGCGGCGCCGGCGCCTCCACGGCGAAGGGGCCCTCGACCTCCACGGCGCGCGGAGGATCCGGCGGGGCGGCTTCGAGGGCATCGGGCTCGAGCATCGCGAGAGGCACCAGCAGGAACAGTGCGAGGCCCACGAGCGCGAGTCGGGCCGTTCGCGCGGTCCGCCGCGACCGTGGCCCGTCGTCGAGCAGCGAATCCATGCGTTCGCCCAGCTCGCTGCGCCGCGCCATCCCGATGCTGGCCGTGGCCAGCCGCGAATCGGCCCGCAGCGTCCGCGCCATGTCGAGCAGGTGTCCGGCGTAGGTCGACGCGCGCGAACCGGCCAGGAGCACGCGGTCGTCACAGGCGCGTTCGCGCTCCAGACGCATCCGCGCGGCGGTGATCCACGGCAGGGGATGGAACCAGAAGAGCGCGCAGCCGATCTGGGCCAGGACCTGCGTCAGGACGTCGCGGCGTTGCACGTGGGCGAACTCGTGGCGCAGCACGTCGAGGCGACGCTCGGTGGACCACGTGTTCGCGTCGGCTGGCAACAGGACCTTCGGGCGGGTGATTCCCCAGGTCAGCGGGGTGAGTGACGCCCGGGTCGTCAGCAGCGGGGGAACCCGCCGCAGGCCGACCTCGTCGGCCGCGCGGGCGGCCAGATCCCGCCACGTGGGGTCGTCGACCACACGGCTCCGGCGTTCCAGCGCGCGGACCTGCCACCGACCGACGAGCAGCCGCCCGGCGACGAGCAGGACCCCGCATTCCCAGAGCAACAGTGCCCACACCCACGGCGACCACGCGCGCACCGGCTCGAGCACGCGCTCGACGAGACCGGGCGCCGGATCGGCCGTCGCGGTGGGGTCGGGGAACGAGATCGTGTCCGGGACGAAGTGGAGCCGCGCCGGAGTGACCTCTACGGGCAAGGGGTCGGTCGGACCCGGCCACGGCGTCGCCGCGACCTCCTGGGTCGACGCATCGCGCGCGGGCACGCCGATCCCGTCGATCGACCAGCCGGGCAGGGCCACTTCGAGCACCGGCAGGCAGAGCAGCCCCACGACCGCGGCCGTCCACAGCAGGTGACGGGTCGACGCCGCCGCGCGGCGCAGGACGCGCGCTCCGGCGACTGCGAGGACCAGCAGGACGAGGGCCTTCAGCGACACGGACAGCAGCAGCACGCCCCAGTTCTCCGCCAGGGTCTGCACGTCGAGTGCACCGATCATCAGCGTCCCTCCTCGCGGGCCCGGTCGATCAGGTCGGCCAGGCGATCGAGTTCCTCGTCGGACAGGTCCGTCGAGTCGAGGTCGAGCAGCGTGGCGACCACCTGCTCGCGGGAATTACCGAAGAAGTTCTCGAGCACGCCGTGCAGGGCGCTGCGGGCGGCCCTCTCGCGCGGCACGGTGGGCGAGAACACGTAGCGCTGTCCGTCGCGCCGGTGGGTCGCGTGGCCCTTCTCCTCGAGGATGCGCAGGTGCGAACGCACCGCCGAGTAGCTGGGCGGATCGGGCAGGTTCTCGCGAACCTCGGCCGCGGTGGCGTGTTCCAGACGGAACAGGATGTCCATGATCTGCCGCTCGCGGCGGCTGAGCGCGGCGAGCGGGGCGGAATCGGGTCTGCGCACCATGCGGGGCTCCTGGGCTCGGGACACGGCGGGGCGATGCCAGAAAATCAGCACTGCTGAATTCTTGGCATCTACGCGCGTCGCGTCAAGGGGGTTCCACCGAAGTTCGTGATCCGCTCGTCCCTCGCGCTTGCCGCGCTTCCTGCGCGGTGGGACCATGCACGGACCCGCCGCAACGCCCCGGAGGACCCCGTGCGCCTTCTCCTCCCCCTGCTCTGCCTCGTCGTGATCTCGACCGCGGCCCCGGCCCGGACGCTGCGGGTGGAGCGTGGACCGGTCGAGCGCGTGCTCGTGGAGGCGGGTGACGTCCAGGCGGTGCGCTCCCGCGACCTGGTCGCCCCGGGGGACTGGCGGGCCGAGGCCCTGATCGTCGAGCTCGCCACCGAGGGCACCCGGGTCGCCGCCGGCGACACGCTCGTGCGCTTCGACACCACGACGATCCTCGAGGAGATCCGCACGGCCGAATCCGAGGTGGAGCGCCGACGTGCCGAGATCGCCGCGCGCCGCGCCGGCCAGCAGCAGACCATGGCCAGCCTGCGCAGTCAGGTCCGCAGCGCGGAATTCGCGGCCGAACAGGCCGAACTTCGGCTGGAGCGCATGGAGTTCGCGGCCGAGACCGAGCGCGAGGCGGCCTCGCTGGACCTCGCACGGGCCGAGCTGCAACGCTCCGAGGCCGCGGCCAAGCTCGAGGCCCAGGCCACGCTCGATTCGCTCGACCTGGTGCAGCTGCAGACCGGCCTCGTGCAGGCGCGCGCGAACCTCGAGCGCGAACGCGAGCAGATCGAGCGCATGGTGCTGCTCGCCCCGAGCAACGGGCTGGTGATCCACGGCGAGACCGACGACGAGCGCAAGGTGCGCGAGGGCGACGAGGTGTCGGCCGGAACGGTCGTCGTCCGTCTGCCCGACCTCGGCGAACTGCAGGTCGAACTCGCCGTGCACGAGATCGACCGGGTCCACCTGCGCGAGGGGCAACCCGTGCGCGTGGGCTTCGACGCCTTCGGCGACCTCGAGCTCCCGGGAGCCGTCTCGAGCATCGCGGAGCTGTCGAGTGCGGCCCGCCGCGGCTCGCGGATCCAGCGCTTCGACGTGGTGGTCACGCTCGAGGGCAGCGATCCGCGCCTGCGTCCCGGCATGTCCGCCCGCGCCGAGATCGTCACCGCTCGCCGCGACGACGTGTTGCGCGTACCACGGGCCGCGCTCGCCCGCCGTGGCGACGAGGTCGTGGTCGTCCGTGCCGACGGAACCGTCGAGCCCGTCCGCGTGGGACTGGTCACGCCGCTGTGGGTCGAACTGCTCGAGGGTCCGCCTCCGGGAACGGAACTCCGGACGCCGTCCGGTCTTCGCCCCTTCGCCCCGCTCACCGGAGACGACGCATGAGAGCGATTCCCTTCCTGCTGCTGACCGCGGCGCTGCTCGCCGGTTGCGAGACCCGCACGCTGCCCACCGTCGAGGTCGAGCGCGGCACCTTCGTCGTGACCGTGTCCTCGCGCGGAGAGCTGGCGGCCGTGGAGTCGCGCACGGTGTCGCGCCCGCGGGAGGGCGGACGGCAGAGCGCGATCGTCGAGATGGTCCCCGAGGGCACGATCGTCGAAGAGGGCGACTTCCTCCTGCAGTTCGACACCGC
Source organism: Candidatus Krumholzibacteriia bacterium (assembly GCA_035268685.1). Taxonomy (NCBI): domain Bacteria; phylum Candidatus Krumholzibacteriota; class Candidatus Krumholzibacteriia; species Candidatus Krumholzibacteriia bacterium. The sequence goes on from DATFKK010000096.1 coordinate 7,250, forward strand.
CGAGGCGGAGCGGCAGCTCGAACAGCGCCGCGCCGAACTCGAGAACGCCCGGGCGAAGCTGGCGGCCACGCGCGCGCAGGCCGCCTCGCGCCTGGCCGAGATCGAGAGCCAGCTCAAGCTCCAGGAGTACACCCACGAGCAGGCGAAGCTGCGCTACGAGCAGATGCAGTACGAGGCCGAGGCCCGCCGGCGCGAACAGGAACTCGAACTGCGCAAGGCCGAACTCTCGCTGCAGGAGGCGCGCGAACGCATCGAGAGCCAGCGCGCCGTCGATGCCGCGAACATCCGTACCGCCGAGATCGAGGTCGAGCAGGCTCGCACCGCGGTGACCCGCGCGCAGGAGGCGCTCGAGCGGCAGACGCTCACCGCCCCGATCGGTGGGCTGGTGGTCTACGAGACCATCTGGAAGTCCGGCGGCCGCGGAAAAGTCGCGATCGGCGACACGCCGTGGCCGGGGCAGGAACTGATCGAGATCCCCGATCTCGACGCGATGATGGTGCGCACGAAGGTCGACGAGGTCGACGTGAACCGCGTGGCGGTGGGCCAGCCGGCGGTGGTGGCCGTCGACGCCCTCGACGGTCTGCGACTGGACGGCGAGGTGTCGCGCGTGGCCACGCTCGCCCGCCAGGAACGCGGCGAGAGCACCAAGACCTTCGACGTCGAGATCCTCCTGACCGATCACGACGACCGGCTGCGTCCCGGCATGAGCGTGCAGTGCGAGGTCGAGGTCGAACGCCACGACGACGCGCTGAGCGTCCCGCTCGAGGCCGTGTTCGAACGCGAGGACCGCACCGTGGTCTACGTGGTCGACGGCGAACCCACCGAGCGCACCGTCGAGCTCGGCTCGCGCAAC
>DATFKK010000097.1 GCA_035268685.1 Candidatus Krumholzibacteriia bacterium
AGAAGGACAGGCCCGTGGGGGTGACGGCGATCGACGGCGGGTCGGCCGTCGACGCGTCGTTGAGCTGCACGTCGAGCGTCACCGGTTGGCCGGCCGCCACGTTCACCGCGGTGAAGGCGCACGGATCGTCGAGCGCGCCGAGGTTGGTCTCGCCGTTGTTCCACCACTCCTCCGGTCCCGGCAGGGGCTGGACCGGCGGCGTGCTGAAACCACCCTGGATGATCTCGTCGACGTACAGGACGTAGTCGGCACCCGGGGTCAGCCCGGTCAGCCGGAAGCGGCCGTCGGGTCCGAGTGCCCCTTGCGTGAAGTCGCCCGACATGGCCGACTGGGCGTCGTCGTAGGCATCGGCCACGTTGCGCACGATCACGTTCACGCCGGTCAACGGCGTCGTGCCGTCGGTGTCGAAGACCGTGCCCTCGATGGTGGCGAAGTTGCCCGGATAGCCGGCCGCTGGATAGATGTCCGACAGCGTGGCCTGGTCGTCGAGGTGGCTGACCGTGGCCTGCGCCACGCCCGTCGAGCCCGGGCTGGGATCGATGAACGGGAACATGGTCTCGGTCTGGGCGAGACCGAGCGTGCCGCCGGTGTACGGAAGACCGCAGCCGCCGGGACCCCGGTCGTCGCCGAAGAAGATGATGCCGCCGTTGGTCTGCGTGTGGGCCAGGTTGATGGCATGGCCCATCTCGTGCGTGAACACGCCGGCGAAGGAGTCGGCGTTCGGCAGGTCGCCGGCGTTCACGGCGGCGCCGTTCATCACCATCCAGCCCTCGGTGAGCGTCGACCCACTGGCGAATTCGGGCGAAGCGATGCCCAGCACGCCCGGAGGCGCGCCGAAGAAGCTCTGGATGAGCGTGCCATCGGTGTCGTACAGCACGTGGATGCCGCCCCCGTTGAACACGCCGACCACCTGGTTGGCGTTGGCGGCCGTGATGTCGGGCAGACCGATACTGTTGAAGTCCCCGACCACCGACGCACTGAACGACGAGGTCGGCACCGCGCTCCACGTGGCGGCGGCGTCGGCGGTGATCGCGTCGGCCTGGGCATTCGTGACCGATCCGAAGGGACCGAGGTCGGTGTACATGGAGACCGACGGACCCCAGGCGTAGGGCGTCTGGGTCGCGGGATCGAAGAGGATCAACGGGCCGCCGGCGTTCGCGGCCGGCGCGAGCGCGGTCAGAACGACCAGCGTGGCGAGGAGGCGGCTAGTGCTGCGCATGGCTCAACCTCCCCTCTTCCACCCAGCGTTCCTTCACGACGGTGCGGACCAGATCGATGAAGGCCTCGGCCTCCATGGTCGACGGATCCTGCACGGCCTTCGCCTGCCGCGCGCTGAGCATCGACGGGTCGAGGTCGACGTGGTGGAACACGTTGCGGTTGGCCACACCGTTCGAGATCCGGCCGTCGCGGATCGAGAACTTGCCCTGCAGCAGACCGACGGTCGTCTTCAGACCCGTCGCGCGCGAGCCCTCGTGCACGAAGAGCATGACCTCTTCGTCCACGCGGAACTCCGGCCAGCCCGGCGGCGTGACGCCGAGGTAGCGGCTGCCGTCGGGAAGGGTCCGCGCTTCGAGCAGACCGAACTGACGGAAGGTCAGCGTGGATCCGCTCGAACCGTGGATCGACTCGTCGATCCGCACGGTGATCTCGGTGTACGGAACGCCCTGGGCGTCGAAGCCGTCGCTCAGGTCGATCACGTCGCCGACGACGATGTGCTCGGAGAGCGACACGAGGTCGACCAGGTTCTGAGGGAGCATGGTGGTCGCGTGGGCGTCCGGCACGGGTGCGGCAACGAGAGCCAGCACCAGGGCCAGGGCGAGAGCGACCTCCTTCTGGATGCGCATGGAGCCTCCGGTCGGATGGGGTTGGACCCCTCATTGTCACAGATTCGACACCCGAAGATCAAGGGATCACACCCCTGAAGCACTTTCACCCGCTGCACTCCACGCCGCGAATCCCTAGCATTCAGTGGGAATTCCCCTCTTCCCGAGGAGATGTCCCATGAACGTCCTGCTCGTGTCGCCCGAGACGCCCGACACCTTCTGGAGCTTCGCCCACGCCCTGCCCTTCGTGTCGAAGCGTGCCACGCACCCGCCGCTGGGTCTGCTCACCGTGGCCGCCATGCTCCCCGACGAGTGGGAGCTGCGCCTGGTCGACCTCGACGTCGAGCCCCTGCGCGACGAACACATCGATGCGGCCGACGTCGTGTTCCTGGGCGGCATGATCGTCCACCGCGAGTCGGCCCACGAGATCGCCCACCGCTGCCACGTACGCGGGCGCACGGTGATCGCCGGTGGTCCGTTGTTCACGACCGGCCACGAGGGCTTCCCCGAGATCGACCACTTCTGTCTGGGCGAGGCCGAGGACGTGATCGAACGGCTGGTCGCCGACCTCGAGGCCGGCACGCTACAGCGGTTCTACGAGCCCGACGGTTTCCCCTGCCTCGACCACACACCGGTCCCGCGCTGGGACCTGCTCGACCTCGACCGCTACGCCACGATGTCGGTGCAGTTCTCCCGCGGGTGTCCGCACGACTGCGAGTTCTGCGACGTGGTCGTCATGAACGGCCACGTGCCGCGCACCAAGACACCCGAGCACATGATCGCCGAGCTCGAGGCGCTGCACCGCGCCGGCTGGCGCCGCGACGTCTTCGTGGTCGACGACAACTTCATCGGCAACCGCCGCAAGACCCGGCAGTTCCTGCGCGCGCTGATCGACTGGCGCGAGCGGACCGGCATCCGCATGGACTTCCTGACCGAGGCCACCGTCGATCTCGCCCAGAGCACCGAGCTGCTCGCGCTGATGGTCCGCGCCGGCTTCAAGAAGGTGTTCCTGGGCATCGAGACCCCCGATCAGGACGCCCTGCGCGAGTGCCACAAGCTGCAGAACGTGCGCACCGATCTCGAGGAGTCCGTGCGAATCCTGCAGAACGCCGGGCTCGAAGTCATGGGTGGGTTCATCGTGGGCTTCGACCACGACCAGCCCGACGTCTTCCAGCGGCAGTTCGCGTTCATCCAGCGCACGGGCGTGGTCACGGCCATGGTCGGCCTGCTCAACGCGCTGCCGCGCACCAAGCTCTACCAGCGCCTGAAGCGCGAAGGCCGCCTGCTGAGCGACAGTGCCGGCAACAACACCGACGCCTTCTGCAACTTCGTCCCGAAGCTCGACCGCGACACGCTCGAGAGCGGGTACCGGCAGTTGATGAAACGACTGTACGAACCCCAGGTGTTCTACGAGCGCGCCAAGGCCTTCCTGCGCAACTACCGGCCGCACGGCCCACGGCGTGGCCTGCGTCGCGAGGACGTGGCCGCGTTGTTCCGTTCGATGTGGGTGCTCGGTCTGCGGGATCGCGGTCGTCGGGCGTACTGGGGCTTCCTGGCCTACGCACTGGTGCGCCATCGCAGGGCCTTCGCCGTGGCCGTGACGCTGGCGATCCACGGGTACCACTTTCGGCGCGTGGCGCGGGGACTCTGATCGTTCAGGGGTTGATGCCGATACACCATGGCACCGAGGACGGATCGTTTCCTGATTGGAGGCGATCCATCCCCGCACCGTGAGGAGGTCGGCCCACCATGTCCGACGAACCCCAGGTCGGTTGCGCGCGTCCCACTGGCGGCCCCGTCGGAGGCCCGCCCCCCGAGGACGTCGACGACACCCAACCCGTGCACAAGGAGCCCAGCCCGATGATCCACGTCGGCAAGCCCGCGCCCGACTTCGAGGCGCCCTCGTACCAGCAGGGCCGATTCGGCTCGGAGAAGCTCAGCGACTACCTCGGCAACTGGGTGGTGGTGTGCTTCTATCCCGGCGACTTCACCTTCGTGTGAGCGACCGAGATCTCGGCGGTCGCCGAGCAGTACAGTGAATTCCAGAAACTGGGCGTGGACATCCTCTCCGTGAGCGTCGACAGCGTGTTCGTCCACAAGATGTGGGACGACCACGAACTGAAGAAGATGGTCGACGGTGGCGTTCCCTTCCCCATGCTGAGCGACGGCGGTGGCAAGGTCGGCAAGGTCTTCGGCGTGTACGACGAGGACGCCGGTGTCGAGAACCGCGGCCGCTTCCTCATCGATCCCGACGGGGTCGTGCAGGGCTACGAGGTGCTCACCCCGCCGGTGGGCCGGAACGTGAGCGAGACCCTGCGGCAGATCCAGGCCTTCCAGCTCGTCCGCGAGTCCAAGGGCGCCGAGGCAACCCCTTCGGGCTGGCAGCCGGGCAAGCCCACGTTGAAGCCGGGTCCCGACCTGGTCGGCAACGTGTGGAAGGAATGGAAGACGGAGATGGCGCACTCGTAGCGCGTCCTGCACGTATGTGTGTGTCGATCGGGCCCGTTCCGCGGTTGCGGGGCGGGCTTCTTCTTCGGGGTTCAGGGTCTTCGGGTCTTCGGGTCTTCGGGTCCGGGGCTGCGGAGCGATGTTGGTGGTGGGAAGAGCTCACGAAACGCAAACGCTGGGGCGTTGACATCCGTGCCGTGCAACGTGCTGGCGTTGCCTGCGATCCGTGGAAACGCCTCGGCGTTTCCGTTTCCACAGCCCCCTCTACGAAGAACCCGAACCCGCCTCCCACTTTCCTCGCTGAAAACAGCTTCACTCGTGCGCTACACTCGGCATCGGTGATGCATCGGCATCACCCACCCCTTCGATCGCCGAGGTCCCCATGCGTCTGTCTCTCGCGTTTCTGGTTCTGTTCGCCTCCGCGGCGTCCATGGTCGCCACGCCCGTCCACGCCGCCGACCTCACCGACTGGCCGCTGCGCCCCGCCGACGGCACCCGCGCGAGCGAGACCGCCGACGGCTTCACGTTGCAGCCGGCCGAGCCGGGCCTGCCCTACGGGCTGACGCTCGAGGCTTCGCCCGCGGCCGGCGGCGGCTCCGACACGAAGGTCGGCCCGATCCGATGGATGGCTCCGGAGTCCATCCACGACAGGATGAGCGCGACCGCAGGCTTCGGATTCGAAGACGGAACCACCGAACTCCTGCGCTTGAACGGAACCGCCCAAGGCAGCGGCATGCGGTTCACTCTCGAGATCCTCGGCGACCGGCTGCGCCAGCACGCGGTGACCGTGCGCGCCTTCGAGAACGGCAATCCCGTGCACGAGGAGGCGGCGGCCGAGGCCACGAGCCCCTTGTTCGAGGGTTCCACGGCGCCGAACGGGACGGGCGGACTCGGCACGCCGCTGAGCAGCACCTTCGAGCAGATCTCCGACGAGATCGAGCAGACGAAGCCCCAGACCGCCGACCGTCCGGGCGGTGGCGCGATCGCCCTGCTCTTCGAACCGGGAACCACGTTGACCTTCGGCGACGTCGTCGTCACCGCCGACGAGGTGCGCGTGGGGATCTGGGGAACCACCGGCACGCTCTTCGACGTCGAGACCCTGGCCGTGGAGTTCACGCCGCAGCCCGGCCTGCAACCGCAGTTGCAGGTGATCGACGCCGCCATGGGCCTGAACGGCCACGAAGTGCGCGTGGGCAACGGCGGCCGCGGCGAGATCGTGCGCGCCGCCGACGGCCGGGCGTCGCTCGCGTTGCGGCCTTCGCCCGAGGGCAGCGCGCGCGTGTCGGCCGCGCTGCGCCCCGGCCAGCACGGCGTGACGATGTCGCTCACCGGCGCCGACGGGACCCCGCTTGCCGTGCCTCCGGTTCTGACCCACCAGGGGCGGATCAACGATTCGTCGGACACGCCGCTCCGCGGCCGCCGCGCCGAGATCGTCTACGGCGTCCGCGCCACGCCGAACGGCGACCGCACGAGCTACGAACCGATTCTCGTCGACCCGTCCGCGCTGTACGTCGTCGCGTGGCAGACCAGCACGGGTGCGACCGGCCGGACCGATCCGAGCACGGAGTTCCCCACGACGTCGACCGTCGGCGCCTTTCCGAAGGACTGGACCCTGCCGCCCCTGCGCAACGGCAACGAGGTCGCGGTGGAGATGCGCTTCGGTTCGCCGGTGGATCTGGACGTCGGGTCGGACACGGTCGCCGGCGTGACGCGCATGCAGATCGAGATGCTCATGACCCTGACGGCCGATCCGTTGATCACCGACGTCGAGACCGACCTCGGAGGCCTGCCCGACGGCACGATCGCGCACGTGCGGTACACCGGCAACGTCTTCGGCCCGGGCACGAGCGTGGGCGCGCCGACGTCGCGCGCGACCGGCAGCGCCGTCGTCCAGCGCGCGGCCGACGGTTCGGCGCTCGTGAGCAGCATGGCGCCGACCGGCGGCGATCCCGTCGACGGCGTGGAGTTCGCGTTCGAGCCCGTCGACGCGGCCGCGATGGACTTCTCGACCGCGCAGGATCCGCTGTTGGCGTTCCGCTGCGGCGGTGTGCGCGCGAGCGATCCCACGCGGGGCTACGCGCCGATCGAGGCGATCCTCGAGCCCGTCGGCAACGGCGAGGTCGCCGTGCGCTTCGACGCTCGTGCGATCACCGACCTCGAGCAGATCGACTACGAGGTCCTCGACGCCGACGGCACGGTGATCGAACGCGGCGGGATCGTGCACCGTGACATCGCCACGCGTGTGGTCGGCACGCCGGGGATCGGGTCCGTCGAGACGGATGCGGGTGACGTGATCCTCTCGGTGCAGTTCGGGCGCGTGTCCTCGACTCGGTCGCTCGAGGTCGACGTCGAGGTGCGCGCGATCGTGCCGCAGTCCGACTTCCGCGTGCAGTCGCTGCAGCTGGCCGCCGACGGCGGCGCGTTCTTCGCCACGGCGAACGCGCTGCGCACCACGACCGATGCGCCGCCGCTGAGCAGCGGTGCGCTGTCGCTGCACCGGCCCTTCCCGAATCCCTTCAACCCGCGGACGTCGGTGCGCTTCGAGGTGCAGCGGCCGAGCGACGTGTCGCTGCGGATCTACGACATGCGGGGGCGCATCGTCGACGTGCTCGTCGACGAGCGGCTGGACGCGGGGACGTACACGCGGGTGTGGAACGGCACGGATCTGCGCGGGCGGGCCGTGGCCTCGGGGGCGTACTTCGTGCGGCTGGCGGACGGGTCGGAGGGGCCGTTGGTGCGGAGGGTGGTGTTGGTGCGGTGAGGGGACATCCGGCCCACCTCCGCGTTGGCCACCTGACCGATCATGTGGACTCCGGTGCTCCTCATCTTGAGGTCGTCCGGGTGATGGTGTCCTGGACCAGAGCCTGACACATCTGGGTGCCGCGGGTCCGGTACGTGTGGGGCCGTTGATCGCTCTGGTCGTACCGCAACTCTACGAGGAGGAGGCCACCCGAGGACAGAGATCGTACGGGTTCAGATTATCTGGCGCCTCAGTTTCCGAGGGGTGCGGCGGCTCACTTCTTCGGCGTTGCGGACAATACCGAATCCCGTCGCAGCCAACAGCATCGTGCCCATCACGCACAGGTTTCGCATTGCGTCCGACGTTACGGGAAGATACCTCCATGCGGTTCGGAGCCGAGGCCCTGCCCGGGGCTAGATCGACATCTCACTGCCTCGAACGGGGATCGCAACAGATGGTCCGCCGGCACGCGCGCGGGTTCCTCTGACGGTCGCTCTGACGACTCCCCGATAGCTGACCGTATAGTCTGGCGATCGGGTGCCGTCCCATTCCGGGACGGCGTGGTGAAGGTCCTTGAAGATCCTATAGGGCCGTTCCGAGATCTCCATTCGATGCCTTCCTGCCTTCCGCCACGGTCCGAATACAGGGAATAGCGTTTCGAAAATCGCTCTATCCGCACCAGGGGGAATAGCTTGACCATAGGGACGGATTCCAACTCGGACCTCGAGTTCCTCGATCTCGAAGTCGAGATCGAATGGTATCGGGCTGGTCGGTACGAGCGTCCAGCGCAGACCGACCTCTCTCTCACCTGCCTTGCTCGAGGGGATCCTCTCCACATGCAGCTTTGCGTCGAACAGAAGGAGCACACCAACTTGCGCAGCCGCCAGGAGGGATACGCCATCTCGAATCTCATCGCGTCGGGGCAGTGTCGACGCCCAATCCCGGGCGGCCTCCATGCGGTTCCACCACCGGGACCGCTTCCGGATGATGTCGATGCACATCAAAGCGATGGCCACGATCACATTGAATCGGGTCAGAGAACCGAACATCCGTCCCGTGATTCCCTTGGCTGCCCCCGTGGCCGTCGATGACATGCTGCTCGCGATCTGCCGAGCGAGCAATCCGACGTCCACCAGTGTCAGACCCGCATCCTCGACAGTCTCGATCTCCTGAGCCTGCAGGATGATGGCGACCGCATCCACACCGAGGCCAATCCGGGTCCATCGTAGCGTGCTCGCCGCCGTCCCGGGCATCTGTCCTGCAATCTCGAGAATGGCTCCGACTGCGTCGACCGCCGCCTCGCGACGCGAATCCAGGTCATCATCCTCGGCGTACGACCATGCCGCCACGAACAGATCGCGATAGACTGTAAGCTCCTCGAAGCTCCCCCCTTCGCCCGCGACGGAATCGGCGAGACCGGAGCTGAGTCGCCACCATGCCGTGTCACGTGTCGACGCCTCGATGTTTCGAAGCCACTCGTCGATACCGTCGGGCCCGTCACTCCCGACACGGCTCATCGTGGCGACGGCCACCAGGAATCGATCCAAGAGGTCGGCGTCGCACTCACGAGGCAGAGGTTTCATCCAGTCACCGCCCACCACGCGGCTGGACCAACTCGGCTCCGAGTCGTCACGTCCGCGAGCCGGATGGCACCAACGACGCTCGATGGCTCGATTTCGCGATGCGTAGTGAGCTATCGGAGCCGCCTCGATGACAGCTTCCAGCGCCAGTCTCTGTTCGTCCACGGCCGAAGCCGCTTCGGCCATGGCGATGAGCTGGAATTCGTCCAGGAACCAGGAGGCATCGAGCGTCGACCTGCATGCCGAGTCGATGTTCGCCACCGTGGCCTTCAATTCCTTTCCCTCGGCGATCTTCTGGCGGTAGAAGCCCCAGTAGGGGCTGTCATCACCTTGTTCACCGGGGATCACGTCATCCACGAGCCACCAGAGCCTGTCCAAGACACCGGCACGGCTCTCGAGTCCTTTGCCGACATGCCCCCGGACGGAAAGACCGAACTCCGCCTCGGCTCGCTCGACCACCGACCAGAACAGTTCTGTCTCACCATCAGGCCGCTTGTCCATCGCCATCGATACTTTGTGACTTCGGAACTCGCCGAGTTCATGAGCCAATCGCATTCGGTTCACGATCGGCAGCTCGTGTACGTCCAAGGACAGTCCGGATACCTTCCAACCCAAGCGACTCAGCGCTCCACTCGCGAGGAACTCGAGTTGCGACGGCTCCAACTTCCGCTCGCGATAGTAGGCCCATAGTTCGCCCGAGTGCTCGGAGTCACTCGTGATGTGGGGGATTTCGACGTCCAGCGCCGTGCCGCACTCGTGGATCACCCCGACTCCCGTCCCGAGATCATAGACCTCCGTCCAGTCGAATTTCTGGCTTTCCTTGCGGGGATCCCACAGGAAGAAGTAGAGGAATCCCCCTTCGAGGTCGTTCTCCTCGTCCCAGGGTCGATCGGGCTCCTCGACCACGAACACGTCCCCATACGACCTGTAGCGGCGCAACGCCGGCGCCCCGAGCGGATGACGCGACGTCACCTTACGCATGAAGATATCCATGCTGTTCGCACCGTACCGAATCTGGCCGAGCCGCCGAGCCAGGCGATGAGCATCGAGAGGGCGCAACCTCAGGCAGGGCTCTTCGAGTTCCCAACGACGACCCGAGCAGATACCGATTCCCGGAACCCCTTCGGGCACGACGGACTCCTTTCACAGTGGCGGGACTCTCAGGAGCCCGGGGCGATCCAGCGGATTCTGTAGGTACCGGGCGGCACATCGTCGATCCGGCAGAGACCTTCGTCGTCGAGTTCGCCCTCCTCGACCCGTCCGTCGGGCAAGACGATCTCGAATCTCTGGCCAGCAGCCGGACGACCGTTGGCGAAGCGTCTCGAGATCTCCACATGGCTCTGGAAGCGAAGCAGACCGGACTCCTGCTCTTCGCCGAAGCAGGATCCGAGGACTCGCAGGCGGAAGAAGTACTCGGGGTGGGCGTAGTCGTCGCCCCCGACCTCACCGTCGCGGCCCTGGTTCACCTCGTCCTCATCACGGACGTATCGAAAAGGCCAGTCGATGCGCAGCGAGGATCCCTCTACCGTTCCATGCAATTCGACCACCAGGTCGTGTCGACCGTCGCTGTCGAACTCGAGGATCTCCGCTACGACCGGCGTCCCGTCCGGAACGCCAGACGCATCGGCCAGCAGCGACACCATCTTGCCCTGCCGCGCCGACTCGCGATTCCAGCGCAGATTCTCCAGGGTCCACTCCGGTGATGGCTCCTCGGGAGCCCCCCACATCTCCCCGGCGGACAGGGTCTGCATGCGGCTTCCACCGGGATGCATCACGGAGCATTGACCGGGTGGTGATCCATTGGTCACCGACGACAGCGCATCGGTCATGAGAACCTGCCCGGCCGCATCGATGCCCCGGGCTCGTCCCGCCTGAACGCTCACGATCGCGGTGCAGGGTGTGACTCCCGACCCCACCTGTGGGCACCCCA
>DATFKK010000098.1 GCA_035268685.1 Candidatus Krumholzibacteriia bacterium
ACCCTGATTCGCGACGCTCTGAGTCGCGCCAGGATACACGGAACGACATCGAGACGGCGGATCACTCCCCCACGACGACCAACAACCACGACGCGGCGAATCAGCGCTCCAGAAGCCGGTTCTACACACGACCGCCCAACACCGAAATCCCGGCCATGAAAACCCTGTCAAGCCTGTCGCGAACAAACCTGTGGATGCTTATTGCGGAATCGCGCTCCGCCGCGACCGGGCGGACGACGCCGCGCACGCTCCATCGTTCCCACGCGGAACATCCCCACGGAACGACCCGGGATCACTTCTCGCGGACACCCGCCCTTCCCGCGCGGAAGATCCCCACGCGCGGGTGCCGCCGGCACACCGACGCGGAACATGCCCACGTCCCGCGATCGCGCCGACGCTCGTTCGGACCCTACCGTTCCGACGTGGAACATCCCCAGCCCACCGAGCCCCAGCCCACCGAGCCCCGACCCATCGAACCCGAACCCAGCAACCCCAACCGCCTACCCCCCGCCCCCGATCTTCCGCACCAGCTTGCGGACCATGTTCTTGGGCAGCATGTCGTCGGCGATCGCGACCAGGCGCTGAGTGACGTGCAGCAGGTCCTCGTCGCCGGCCCAGTGTTCCTGGGCGATCTCGCCGTAGCCGGCGTTCAGCACGGAGTTCAGCGCGTAGGCCGCGAGGGCGATGTCGTCGAGGTAGCCGACGGGGCCGAGCAGGGCCTCGGGCATGAGGTCGATGGGTGCGATGAAGTACGCGACGGCGATCCCGAGCTTGGTCTTCTCCTTGCTCGGCACCCGGTCGTCGAGGGTGAGGCGCACGAGCACGTGGAAGAGGTCGGGTGCGTACAGCAGGACCTCGGCGTGCTCGTGGTTGCGGCCCTCGCGTTCCACCCACTTGCGGATGCGCTGGCGCAAGCGCTGGTAGAAGTCTTCCTGCCGAGGCGTTCCACCGGTGGTGGTCACGGTGTCCGTCCTTTCGCACGTCGCCGATCCGCGTGCAGCGGAGAGCGTGAGCCGGTCACGTTCCCGGCCGCCGCGCCGCGAACGAGAACCCAGGCTTCAGGATAGCATCGACCGGAGATCCTCGCGCCCGGGGGAGCCAGCGCAACGGCATTGACCGCCCCATCGCCGCCGCCTAGCTTTGCACCGACCAACGTCCGGGAGCTCCCATGCCCGACCGCGAAACCTCCGAACGCTTCTACGATCAACTGGCGCGCCGTTACGACGACGCCATCCTCCGCTGCGTTCCCCGCTACGCGGAGATGCTCGACACGCTGCTGCACTACGTCCCCGACCACATCCGCCCGACACGGATCCTGGAACTCGGGTGCGGTGGCGGCAATCTGACCGAGCAACTCGTCGCGCGGTTCGAGGGAGCCGAGGTCCACGCAGTGGACTTCTCGGCCGAGATGCTCGAGCGCACGAGCGATCGTGTCCGGAGCGATCGGCTGCGAACCACCCGAAGCGACTTCCGTGACCTCGATTTCGAAGAGCGATCCTTCGACCTCGTCGTCTCCACCATCGCGCTGCACCACCTCGGCGACGAGGCGAAGCAGGACCTGTTCGCCGAAGTCCATCGGTGGCTGCGCCCGGGCGGTGCGTTCTGCTACTCCGACCAGTTCGCGGGCGACACCGCGGCCACCTACGCGAAGCACATGGCAACATGGGAGCGCGAAGCCGAAGCCCTCGGCGTGACCACGGAGGAATGGGCCGCCTGGATGCAGCACCAGCGCGATCACGACCACCACGCGCCGCTCCGCGCCCAGTTGCAGTGGCTCGAGGACTCCGGCTTCGATTCGGTCGATTGCGTGTGGCGTCACCTGCTGTGGACCGTCGTGATCGCCGAACGTGACGCCGACTGAACCGGCGATCGCCTCAGCGTCCGCGCCGCACGGCTCGGCACTGGATCTGCAGCCGGTTCGTCACCGTGTCGAACAGGAAGCCCGGGCCGTCCCCGTACGCGAACGGGACCACCTCCAGGGCCACGTCCTGGACGGAACCACCCAACACACGCTCCGCGAGCGCAGGCTCGGTGAAGTCCTCCGCGGCGATCCCGATCAGGTGCTCGTCGGCGGTGTGCACACGGAAGCTCAGCGGCACGACGTCACCCGTGTCGAAGGCCAGTTCCATCTCACCGCCGTCGACCACTCGCAGCGGTCGGGCGTCCACCGGAACCACCCGCGTCCCCGGCGGGAACCACCGCCTCGCGATCTCGAGGACCTCGGCGCGCTTCTCGCGGACGCACACACCGCACGAGTCCGTAGTACTGGCCGTGAGCAGTTCCGCGATCTCGCCAGGGATCTCGTCGGCCCGAACCACTCCGGGTTCCGCCGTACGCACCGGCACCTCGGGCGCCGAACCTCCGCAGCCGGCGACCAGAGCGATCGCGACGAGCATCGAGAAGCGCATCGATCTCCTAGTGGTAGACGTGCAGGCGGAGCGTCCAGTCCCACCAGTCCGTGTCGTCGACCCAGGACCGCCGCACCTCGGCCCGCAGTCCGAGATTCGGGGACAGTTCCAGATTCTGGCCCACGCCCGCACGGATCACGGTTCCGTATTCGCCGAGCCCGAAGCGCACGGCCCGTCCGAAACCGTGGAACTGGAGACGTCGCCCGAGATGCGTGAGCCAGCCGGCCGAGACCCCCACGCCCGCCGCGTGGTTCCGCCGCAGCGACCCTCCGAGCTGGGCCGTTACGTCGGCCAGACCGTACCACAGCCCGAGCGGCCCGCCGCGGTAGGTCCTGCCGATCCCGTACTCGAAGTCGTACACCAGCGGCCGCCGGCCGTCGCCGAGCCCCCGCCGGGACCACCCGGTGCGGACCTTCCACGACGTCGGCCCGAAGAAGCGGCCCCGCGGCGACAGCGACACGATGTCGATCAGGTCGATCGCCTCGATCTGCAGGTCCTCATCCTCGGGATAGTACCGCAGGTCCAGCTCCCCGAAGACGATCTCGGCGCCCTCGAGATAGCCCCCGCGGTTGTCGATCAGATCGTGGTGCACGGCGCGATAGGTGGTTCTGGCGAAGCCACGGGTGTCGAGCACGCCACCGCCGACGCCCACGCGGCTCGACCGGTGCCCCAGGTCCGGCCGCGGCGGCCGCGGGATCGAACGCTCCCCTTCCGGGTTCCCCAACCGGCTCCGCGCTCCGAGGATCCGACGGAACCGAGGCACGTAGTTCTCCTGCGACACCGCCCCGTCGATGTACAGGTACTGCAGGTACTCCGAGGCCAGATCGTACACCCGCGCCTCGCGCGCCGGATCCACCGCGGCCACCACCGCACCGGCCGGCTCGACCTGTCCTCGCGCCAACGCCACCGCGCGCTCCTGCTCGGTGTCGCTCATCAGCGACGCGAGGTGGGCGATCTCCGTCGACTTCGACGGACGGTACCGCACGTCGGATACCAACCCCGCTTCGTCCGCCGCCCGGATCGTGTCGAGCGGCAGCACCCACAAGCCCCGATCGTGCGTCAGGTCCAGGCCCGGCCGCGCCGCGTCGAGCAGGTACAGGAGATTGAACGAACAGTTCTCGTCGAAGAAATAGTAGTCCGAGTACACGTCCTCGAGTTCGTACACGTGCAGGATCAGGCGCCGGATCTCCGCGCGCGTCAGCGACAGCTCGTACTCCCAGATGTCGCGGTCGTTGACGTCGCTGTATTCCTGCAGTTTCGCGTAGTACGGAAGGATCGAGTAGTAGCCTCGATAGAACCCGAAGACCCCTTTCAGCGCATAGAGTGGGCCGAAGGACGTGTCCGTCTCCCCCGCGTAGTTCACGGCGTACGACAACAACTCGCTGTCGTGCTCGGTCACGATCGTCAGCAGCGTGTGTCCGTACATCGACGCCGGACTGTTCATGTACGCCGTCGGGAACGACAACAGCACCTTCACCGGTCGCATGCGATCGATGATCTCCTCCACCGGCTCGCACCGCGGCACGGGCAACCACGTTCGATCCACCCCCAGTTCCTCGACCAGCCATTCGAAACGCGCCGCGAAACGACAGACGGGATGCTTGCCCGAGTCCGGAGGTGCGGCGAAGAACGACCGGACGGTGGCCTCGAGCTCGGCGGCGGGGTCGCTCTTGCCGTTCGGGGCGGCGAAGAAGCTGGGATCGTCGACCAGGCTCTCCGTGCCGAACCAGCCGTCGTCGTAGTGCAGCAGCGTATGCCACTCCGCGCGCTCGTACAGCCGGCCTTCGAGAGCGCTTGCGACGAGTTCTTCGGCGTATGACGAGCGCGCACCGCCGACCGACACCGCCCGCGCCGGAGTTGAGCCCAACAGCAGAGAGAAGAGCGCGCCGACGATCACCACCGCCGGCGCGCTGCGTCGAACCAAGAACACCGGCGGGCTCCTAACCCTTCAGCACCGTCTCGAGGTTCTGGATCACGTCGACGTGCGTGACGTCGTCGGTCGGATAGATGCTCGTGAAGTTCGCCTGGAGCTTGACGAAGAAGGCCGTCCGCTCTTCAGCCGGGACGTCGAGCAGCACCGCGAGAGTGCGCACGTACTCGCCCTGCCCTCGCGAGATGTCCATGGCCAGCTGATCCATGTTCTCGCCGACGAAGCGCTCGACCTGCGCCGAGGCGACGATCATCGTCGCCTGCTCGCACTCCAGCGTGCCCGAGGTGATGCCGAAGGTCTGATTGCCGAAGATTCCGTTGGTGGTCACGGCGGCGACCTGCGACAGCAACCCGTCCTTGCCCTCGAAGATCATGGTTCCGATTCCGCAACCGGTGTTGCTCTGGTTCGCCGCGGCGGTGCCGGCGAAGAGGAGACACACGGTCGCGGTGACAACGGCGAATCGCTTCATGCGTACCCGCTTTCGATGGAGGCTGGACTCCGGCATCGGCCACCCGAGCAGGGGCAGGTCGGACTGGGTAGCCACGGCAGTCGTGCGGAGTCTGAGCGGGATTCTTCGAGAAGACGAGGAAGGGTGCAAGGGGATTCTGGCGAGAGTGTACGGGCGGATGTGGTACACTTGATTGATCCGCGACCGGCATCCGTCCGACTCCTCCACCGCGTTCCACCACCCGACCGGACAGCTCCCGACTCCTCCCGATGGCTCCCCACCCACGTTCTCGCACCGTTGTGTGCTGGACCACACGCTTCTCGGTGGTCCTCGTCGGCCTCGCGCTGGTGGGAGAGCTGGTCGTCCGCAATTTCGTCCACGCCCCGCCGGAGCGATCCCTGGACCCCGACTTCGGACCGGGTCCGCGTCCCCACAGTCTGGTGATCGAGAGCCGAGAAGGCTTCGCACGCCACCGCATCGATTCCGCGGGACGCTTCGATCGTTCGTTGTCCACTCCGGTCGACCGGAGGGTCCTGCTGCTGGGTGACTCCTTCTCGGTGGGTCAGCAGGTTGCTCACGGCGAGAGATTCTCCGAGCGGGTCGAAGAGGCACTCGAGGGTGTCGAAGTGGTCAACCACGCGGCGCCGGGCTGGTACCCGCCGTACTACACTGCCTGGATCCGATCACACGACGTCTCGCGGTACGACGCCGTCGTGATCCAACTGAGCGAAGGCGACCTGTTCGAACTGCACCGGCCCGATCGGGTCTCGGTGGAGCGCGAGGGTGACGACGGCTGGGAACTCGTGATGAAGGGCTTCCCGGTCCGACCGAGTCGGCTGCAGCAGTGGAGTCGCTGGCTGTCCGCCAGGTCGGCTCTCTACGACTTCACACGCCAGAGGATCCGCTTGCTCGCCGAACAGGAGCGGTCCCGTCTGGCCTCGCGCCTCGGGGGCTCCGACGCCCGAGCGGCCACCGTCGGCGCTTCCAGTCGCAAAGTCCCCGAGGACGCCGTCGACGTACTGACGGCCCTCGATCACATGGCACGAGAGCATCACGACACGATCGTCTACCTGTACGTCCCCCGCCCGACCTACGATCGCGCCGGGCACGTTCTGGAGTGGCCCGAAGCGCGCGCCGCGTTCCAGGAGTTCGCCCGCCGCTCGGGAGCAGTCTTCGTCGATCCCACGGATCGCATCCAGGCCGCGTTCGAGCGGACCGGACGTCCCTTGCACGGATTCCACAACTCCGTCATCGGAGAGGGCCACCTCAATTCCCTGGGCCATCGCGTGGTCGGCGACGCCCTTGCCGACGAGCTCGCCGGAATCCTGACCAGCACCGAACAGCCCTCTTCGGAAGCGATGAAGCGTTGATCTTCTCGTCGATCGAGTTCTTCGTCTTCCTGGCGCTGGTCCTCTCGGCGCTCGCCATGCTCCCGCGTGAAGGCCGGAGGCGGGATCTGCTGCTGTTCGCCTCTTACGTCTTCTACGGTTGGTGGGACTGGCGTTTCTGCCTGCTGATCCTCGGCTCGACAGTGGTCGACTACCTCGTCGGCCGGGCGCTCGGACGCTCCCGAGAACCGAACCGGCGACGCCTCCTTCTCGGAACCAGCCTCCTCGCCAATCTCGGCGTCCTCGCTTTCTTCAAGTACGCCAACTTCTTCCTCGACAGCCTCCGCCCTCCATTCGAGGCGGCGGGAGTCGAATTCGGGTCGCTCCAGGTGATCCTGCCGGTCGGGATCTCGTTCTTCACCTTCCAGACCATGAGCTACACGATCGACGTCTACCGTGGTCGTCTGGCCGCGGCGTCGAGTTTCCGGGACTTCGCTCTCTTCGTCTCGTTCTTCCCACAATTGGTGGCCGGCCCGATCGTTCGGGGTTCTGATTTCCTCCCTCAGTTGGACCGCGAGCACCCCGCGCGGTGGTCGAACGTCGTCGAGGGAGCGGGCATCTTCTTCCTTGGCTTCGTGAAGAAGGTCTTGTTCGCCGACACCCTGGCCCTGTACGTCGACCCGGTGTTCGCAGACCCCTCGCGCTGGTCGGCGATGACCTGTTGGCTGGCCCTGATCGCGTACGCGGGGCAGATCTACTACGACTTCTCGGGCTACTCGCAGATGGCCATCGGCGTGGGACGCATGCTCGGCTTCGAACTGCCCAGGAACTTCGCCCATCCCTACCGCAGCACGAGCATCACGGAGTTCTGGAGGCGCTGGCACATCTCGCTGTCGGGGTGGCTCCGTGACTACCTGTACATCTCGCTCGGGGGCAACCGCCGTGGCGAGCTGCGCACCTACGTGAACCTGTCGATCACGATGCTCCTCGGTGGCCTGTGGCACGGTGCGAACTGGACCTTCGTCGTCTGGGGTGGACTCCACGGTGGCGCACTCGCGCTTCACAAGCTCTGGATGCGGTTCGTCACCCCGCATGTGCCGCCGCAATTGGCCCGCGGTCTGTGGCCCCTGTCATGGGTGACGACCTTCGTGTTCGTCCTGATCACCTGGGTATTCTTCCGCGCACCCGACTTCTCGGCGGCCTGGACCTACCTCGGGCAACTCGCCGGAGGTCCCGGGATCGAATGGTACCGGGTCGAGGCGTTGACGGTGATCGCGATCGGTGCGCTGATCCACGTCGCGGTGGTCCTGCGCGACGACCGTGACCTCGAGCTCGACCTGCGGCGCCCGGAATGGGCAGCCGTGGCGGTCGCCGGAGCGTTCCTGGTACTCTACTTCGCACCGTTCGGGGTGAACCCCTTCATCTACTTCCAGTTCTGACCACGGGAGGTCGGGAGAGGCGCGAACCCGGTTCCCCGCTGGCAATCCCCCTGGTAGGCTACTGGCAACCATGCCTCCCGCCGAACCCTTCCAGCCCCACGGCCCCTCGCACCTCTGGACCCTGGCCGTGATCGCCGCGGTCACCGTCGCGCTGCCACTGCTCGTGCGCCGGTTCGACCACTCGCGTCCCGTCGCCATCACTCTCGGCAGCATCCTCGTCGCCCAGCAGGCGGTCGAGACCTGGCTCCGCGTCGAGGCCGGCTGGACCTCGGCGATGTCGCTGCTGCCCTTCCACCTGTGCACGGTGACCATCTATCTCACCGCGTTCGTCCTGTTCACGCGCAACCAGCACGCCCACGAGGTCGCCTACTTCTGGGCGACGGGCGGGACCCTCCAGGCACTGGTCACGCCCGACGTCTACTTCGACTTCCCGCACCCGGCCTTCCTATCGTTCTTCGCCGGACACGGCACGGTGATCGTCGCCATCGCGTACGCGACCTTCGTCTTCGGCCTGCGTCCGCGATTGCGGTCGATCCCGCGGGCGATGGGCGTCACCGCTGCCTACGCCGCCGTGATGTTCCTGCTGAACCTCGCCCTCGACACCAACTTCCTCTACCTGATGGCCAAACCCGGGCAACCCTCGATCCTCGACTGGCTCGGCCCCTGGCCGTGGTACCTGTTCGGCCTGGCCGGCGTCGCGCTGGCGTCGATGGTGGTGTGGACCCTGCCCTTCGTGGTCGCCGACCGGTGGCCACGGGGCCAGCGCCGCTGACGCTCCGTTCCCCGTGAACCGCGTTCATTCCCTGCAGGCCGCGTTCATTCCCTACAGCCCGCGCTCGTTCCCTTCAGCCCGCGCTCGTTCCCTCCCCTGCCACGGCCACGGCAGCACGGCCGCGCCCGGAAACCTGTGATCCAGGGCCCCAGGGCTGCATCGAGAGTCGCCTCCCCCCTCCCCGACCCGCGCACTGCGTGCTAGCTTTCCGCCGGACGCCTGACGGACGCCTGACGGACGCTCGGCGTCTGCCGGCGCCCGCCCACTTCGGCGCGGCGACCGGCCCTCGACCCCGATCCAGGACGGTTCCCCCATGCACCGCTCGTTCGTCCTCGTTGCGTCGACCCTCGTCCTCACCCTGGCGATGACCCCCGTCTCCGCGACCGCCGAGACCGAGCCGCAGACCGAGACGGAGGCCGCCCAGGACTCCCTGGTCCTCGGACCCAACCTCATCGGCAACGGTGGCTTCGAGCAGGGCGGCGCCACGGCCGAGGAACCCTCCACCTGGCGCCGGACCCGGGCCGGCATCGCCCAGCGACACGTGACCTTCTCCTGGGACGACGAAGTCGCCCACTCCGGGGAGCGCTCGGTCTCGATCGCGATCGACGACGCCCACCCGAACGTCGAGGTCAACCACAACTGGAACCAGCACGTGACCGGCTTCGAGCCCGGCGCCCGCTACCTGGTGAGCGCGTGGG
The DNA here is from genome assembly GCA_035268685.1 of Candidatus Krumholzibacteriia bacterium. Classification (NCBI taxonomy): domain Bacteria; phylum Candidatus Krumholzibacteriota; class Candidatus Krumholzibacteriia; species Candidatus Krumholzibacteriia bacterium. The sequence continues at coordinate 9,024 of DATFKK010000098.1, forward strand.
TGAAGGGCGAGAACCTGAAGGAGACCGCCTTCTTCGTCGTGCAGTGCTGGAACTACCAGATGTCCGAGGTCCTGCGCGTGGCTTCGAACCAGCAGGGCGACGAGGTCATCGGCACCACCGACTGGATCCGCATCGAGACCACGCTCGAGGTTCCGCAGAAGACCGGGCGCATGGTGGTGCTCGCGGGACTGGCCTCGCCGGAGAACCGCGGCGGCCGGGTGTGGTTCGACGACGTGGCGATCCAGCGGATCGGCGGCGAGGAGAGCGAGGAGAGCGACGAGTCCGGCGAGTCCGAGGCTTCGGAGTAGCCGGAACCGAGGCTCAGGAACCGAGGCCGAACCGCAGGCCCGCGCGGAACAGAGCACCCGAGAGATCGGGTTGGAGTTCGGCACTCTCGAGGTCGGCGAGGATCTCTTCGGCGGTCGCGGCGAGGCCATCGACGGGCACGCGGCGATGACCGACCTCGACGAAGGGCGCAGCCCGTTCCGTGATCCTGCGTTCGATGCGGAGCAGGAGCGAGGCCGTCAGACCCAGGTCGTCGAACGAGCGCTCGCGTGTCGATCCGTCGATGCGAAGCTCCAGGGATCCCCGGGGCACCAGCACGCCGACCTCGACACGCGGGGCGAACACGAAGCCGCCAGGGGTCCACGGCAGAGCCCGCCCGACGCTCCCGAACACGCTCCAGGTGGTCACGTCGGCGACGAAGCTCCCCGATCCCGAGGCACCGACGGCCCCCGTCCGGGATTCTCCCGACAGCACCTCGAAGCCACCACCGGCCCGCCACCCGGTCGACCACTCGACACCGACGTGCACCCCGAAGGCCGCGCCCCGATCGATCGGACCGTCGAATTCCGCGCGATAGGTGTCGTTCCCGAAGCGGTCGACGTCCAGGGCCGATCGCCGCGGTACGAGCGACTCGCTCTCGGCGATCAGGGCGTCGACTCCGTCCATGGCGTAGCGACCCACCCCGCCGCGGAGTTCGACGTGGACCGCGGGCGGCGGTCCCCCGTCCGCCCGGACCGGACCGACACCGATGACCGACACCAACAGTGCGGCCAGCGGCCTCAGCACGCGCGATGACCTCGATGGCAACACCCGGATCCGCCCTCCTGACCGCAGACCAGAACGCGAGACGACGAAGTGTCGGCTCCTCTCTCGTGCTGGTCAAGTCGACACGACGCCGAGGATGCCGCAGCCATCCCCTCGCCATGAACCACCCCACGTGGATACCTTGGGGATGTTCCACCCCGGAATTCCGACCCACGCAGTTCCGCCGCGGAATTCCGTCCCACGAAGTCCCACGCGGATTCCCGCCCCTCCACCCGAACCGCCGTCCCGCCACGATGTCCCTCCGCCACCTCGCCCTCGCGCTCCTGCTCGGCCTCACCCTCGCCGGCTGCGCGCTGCTCGACCTGCCACGGTCCGTCGACACCGGCGGCATCGTCCGGGCCACCCCGCGCGACCGGCCGGCCACCGCTCCTGATTCCTTCCACGTCGTGACGTGGAACGTGGAGCACTCCGCGCGGATCGACACGGCGCTCGAGGAGATCGGTGCCTCCGACCAACTGGCCGGGGCCGACGTCTACCTCCTGCAGGAGATCGAGCAGGGGGACGTTCCGCGGCTGGCGACCGGTCTCGGCGGTCTCGCCGCGGTGCACTACGTCGCGTCACTGCGGGAGCGCAGTGGGATCGAGTTCGGGAACACGGTGCTCAGCCGCTGGCCGGTGCTCGACGCGCTGCGGATCGACCTGCCCGGCGACCGCTGGTACGGATCGCCGCGTCTGGCCACGGCGGTCGACCTCGACGTCCAGGGCCGTCGGGTGCGGGTGGTCAGCCTGCACACCTCGACCTTCGTGCTCGGCCCCGCCGAGCGGCTCGAGCAGGCGCGTCACGTGCTCGAGGAGACCGCGCACTTCGACGGGCCAATGGTCGTCGGCGGTGACTTCAACACCTTCGAGCGCAGTGACGTGGTCGAACTCCGCGCCCTGTTCCGCCGCTACGGCTTCCGTGAATCACCGACCGGACCCGAAGGCACCATCGAGAGGCCGTGGCGACGCTGGATCTCTCCGCACGACCAGCTCGACCACGTCTTCCACCGGGGCTTCGCGCCGATCGACGGGGGCGTCGAGACCCCGACGGAGGCCAGCGACCACCGCCCGGTGTGGGTCCGTCTGCGGTGGCCGCCACAAGCCGACGCCGGCTAGAACCGCGGCGCGATCGAGAAGTGGAACTGCGAGCCGCTGTCGACCTCGTACAGGTCCGTCTTCCACGCCCAGTCGAACTTCAGCGGAATGTATCCGACGTTCGTTCGGATCCCGAAGCCGATGTTGGCGTTCAGGTCGTCGAGACGCAGCAGTCCACCGTCCCCACGGGTGAGCTGGATCTCGTCGTTCCACGCAGCGCCGGTGTCGAAGAACACCGCGCCCTGCACGCCGCCGATCCCCCAGCGGCCGGGCCAACCGATGATCAAGGCGTCGACGAAGGGGAAGCGGTACTCGAGGTTCATCAGGGCCATCTTGCGTCCGAGCAGCGTGGGTTCGACGGGATTCCCGGCGGCGTCGAGGTCCTCGAAGTCGAAGATCCCCCAGCCACGCAGCGTGGAGGGCCCGCCCACCACGAAGCGGCGAGGATCGCCGCCGTTGCTCAGAGCACCGAGCAGGCGGATGGCGAAGGTGTTGCGTTCCCACAACTGGATGTACTTGCGGTAGTCGACGAACGTGGTCACGCGGTCGACGTCTTCGTCGCCGAGCGGAATCGCCGGTGAGAAGCTGACCAGCCACCGGCTTCCGGTGGCCGGGCCGGACCTGTCGTAGAGCGTGCTGTCGTGCACGTAACTGAACGACGGCTGCACCAGCCGCGCACGTTCCTTCTCGTCGGTACGGAAGAACACGCCCAGGGTGCGGTCGAACTCGTAGAAGGTCTTCTCGCTCACGAAGGCCTGCAACTCGATGTCCAGACGCTCGAACTGCGAGAACGGATAGCTCGCCAGACCGAACACACCGTAATTCCGCTCGCTGAAGCGACGGTTGCGGTCGAAGACCTCGCCGAGGCTCGTGAAGTTGCTGTTGATGAAGTTCCGATAGTGGAAGACGCCGAAACCCAGGTTCCACCGCTGCTTCAGGTAGTAGTAGCTGGCCGCCAGATCGCTGTTCTCGATCGACCCGTAGAAGTTGAGGAGGAACTGCATGCGGTGGTTGCCGAGCAGGTCGCTGGCGCTGAGCATCTGCGCCACGCCGAAGCCTACGCCCTCGGTGTAGAAGGCACCGCCGACGGCCGGGCCGACGGGATCGAGCGAGAAGCGCAGACTGTAGGGCTCGACACTGCCGATGGTCCGACCCTCCCGCTCGCCGGGAGGGATCGAGTCCTCTTCGTCGATCGCCGTGAGATCGATCATCTCACCCTCGGCCTCGGTCCGCTCGGGCGTCTCGTTCTCTTCGCCCGCGACGGAATCAGGGGGGCTCGACGCCGCGTCGACTGGGGACGGTGCCTCGTCGCCCTCATCAACCGTCACCGTATGGGAACGGCCCTGCCGACGCTCGGCCACGGCGACACGCGCCACGGTGTCCTCGGGCAGTACGCTCTCTGGGAGCACGCCCTCGCCCCTGAGCTCCTCGGAGGGCCGGGGCTTCGGGCTCGGAATGTGCGCGAACTGCTGCTCCGGAGCCTGCGGATAGTCCTTCTCCGCCATCATCTCGCTGAAGTTCTCGCGCAGGAAGATGTCGAAGCCCGCGTGATCGAAGGCGGTGAAGACCAGCCGATCGGCCTGGGGACTCACGCTGGGCTGGAAGATCCCACCCAGCACGTCGGTCATGCGCTTCAGGACCCCACTCGGGACGTCGTAGGCGTAGAGGTTCATGACACCGGTCAGGTCGCTCACGAACACGATGGTGTCGTCGCCGATCACGGCGGGATCCTGGTCGTCGCCGCTGGTCGACAGGACGACCTCGCGCTCGTGCGAGATCGCGTCGACCGAGAACAGGTCGTAACCGGTGCCGCGCGGACGCAGCTCGGGATCCTTCACCACCGAAGGCTCCAGTCGCATGAGGCCCTCGGCCGTGCGGGTGAAGGTGACGTCGGCGGTGGCCTCGGGGTATGCGCTGTAGAGGACGCGCCGTCCGTCGGGGTACCAGGTCGGTGAGTGCTCGTCGACGACGTCGTCGGTGATCCGGATCACGTCCTCCGTCTCGAGATCGACCACGTAGAGATCGGTCTGTCCGCGACGCGTACCGCTCAGGACCACGCGGTCGGCCACCGGCGACCACGCCGGGCTGCGTGCGATGTCCATGCGCAGCGGGACCTGTTGTTCGACGTCACCGCTCTCGACGTCGACCACGTACAGGTGTTCGTCCTCGCCGGCCTTGGCCACGAAGGCCACGCGCTGACTGTCGGGCGAGAATCCGATGCTGCTCTCGAAACTGTGCAGCGTCAGGAACTGGTTGCTCCGGTGGCCGGTCACCAGCTTGCGGATGATCGTGCCCTCGATCGCATCCATCAGGTACAGGTCGACCAGGCCGTCGACGTCACTGAAGAAGGCGATGTAGCGGCCGTCGGGCGACAGGCTCGGCTGCTGGTAGAAGTAGGTGCGGTCCTCGACGTGGTCGGTCAGGCGCTTGCCGATGTCGCCGGGCTCCTGCTTGTCGGCGTAGACCGTCCAGTACTCCTTCTTGAGCGACTTCTCCCACTCCCCGGAGAATTCCTCGGTGTTCAGGCCCACGGTCTGGAACAGCGCCCGATCCACACTCCGCGTGCGGGCCAGGGTCTTCGTGAGCTCGACGACCTTTTCCTCGCCGTAGGTGTTGGCGATGTAGCGCATGGCCGACTGGCCCTGCTTGTAGACCTGGTAGCCGCCGCGGATCTGGTGCAGGGGAACGACCCAGTCGTAGATCGTCGCGTCGCGCATCCACATGTCGGCGTTGGCTTCCCAACCCGAGCTGAACCACTCGGCGATGCCCTCGGCCATCCACAGCTCGACCGGGAACCAGCGCTGCCGAACGTCGGTGTCGGCGTGCAGACTCTTGTAGACGAGGTCGAACATGAACACGTGCACGAGCTCGTGGTTGATCACGTGCACGAAGCCGGCGTTGTCGCCCGGGTACGGCAGCACCATGCGATTGCGCAGCGGCTCGCTGAAGCCACCGGTGCCCTCGCCGATCAGGCCGTCACTGATGTTGGTCTGCTGGAAATCGTTGGGCGAAGCATACAGGATGAACGGCACCTGCTGCTGGAACTCGTGTTCGAAGATGCCCGACAGTCGCTGGTAGGCGTCCTCGGCGATCACGGCGGCACGCGCCGCCAGTTCCTCGGCCTCGGGATAGAAGAAGATCTCGAAGTGCGGCGTGTTCAGGATCTGCCAGTCGAAGTTGTCGTACTGGACCTTGTTGCGGCCGAAGTACTGCGCGTCGGCCGCGCCGGGCAGCAGAGCCGCCAGCACGAGCACCACCAGAGCGGCGCCCAGGACACGGGTGAGCGACGAAGGCGAACGAAGCATGATCGCGATCCCTGGTCGGGGGTGTCGTGGCAGCCGAATCGCGAGGGGCCGGGACTCAGCCGTCGTCCGGATCCGATCCCGCCCGGACGGCGTCCGTGGTCGGGGCGAAGACCACGGTTCCGTATCAAGGATACGGTAGCGGTGAAAAGCGGGTCAAACCGCTCCCGAACCTTTCACGTTTCCGAGACGCGGTATCGGCACCGCGACGCGGACCGATGGTCCGCCACCGGACACGATCAGTACTTCACCCGGAACTTCAGATCGACGTTGAACTCGTTCTCGGCCCCGCTCTCGCGCAGGCGCCGCTTGAGTTCGCTGGTGAACAGCGTGCGCCGGGTGATCTGGTATTCGACGAAGAGATCCCGCTCGGTGACCGACAAGCCCTGGCTGAACCGCAGGTAAAGGCTCGGCGATAGGTATTTGCCCACGGCGATCCGGGTGCTCTGCATGTCCGCGAGTCCCGCCTCCTCGGTCTCGATATCGATCGTGTCGACCCCCCGGATGCGGTTGGCCAGGGCCCGTTCCAGGAAGTTCAGTCCCGCGCGCAGTCCGACGTCGCCCAGACCGGTCGCCCCGTTCGACCCCCCGGCCGACCCGAAGCCGGCCAGGAGCCGTAGGATGGAGGTCTCGTCGAGTCCGCTCTCGCTCTCGAACCGCACGTCCGGGCGCGCGAAGGTCCCGGTCAGGTGCACGGTGATCCGCTCCAGCTCCCGGCCGAACTGGCCCGTGGGATCGGAGATCGGCACCTCGGTCTCGGCGCGGATGTCGACCTCGGGCTCGACCGGCCGGCGGGAGAAGTCCAGGGTCCCCTCGGTGATCGTGAAGTCGTTGTTGAACAGGGGCACCTGTCCCTGCGGGATCTGCACCTCGCCGCGCAGGCGCAGACCCTCGAGGTCCCGGATCAACGACACGTCGCCGGCCACGCGCAACTCCGCGCTCTGGTTGCTGATCCGGACCTGGTCCTGGGCGCGGATGCGCAGGTCGGCCAACCAGTCGGGCGCACGGGTGGGCAACAGCGCCGGATCCGGCTCGCCCTCGGTCCCCGCCGCGAACTCACCGGTGTAGATCGCCTTGTCCACGACCACGGCCCCGGTGATCTTCGGCGCCCGAGGGGAGTTCGGGGTCGGACGTTCGATGGTCAACCTCAGATCGTCGCTGGTGCCGATCGCGCGCAGGAAGGGCACGGTCGCGATCAGGATCCGCTCGGCATCGAGATCCAGGGTGATGTCGTCGGGCAGCAACCCGTCGAACAGGACCTCGCCCGTGCCGCGGATCCTGCCGTTCAGGCCCTCGCGGCCCTCGATCCGATCCAGGCGCAGACGCCGCCCCTGCAGGTCGCCGTCGACCTCGACCTCACGCACCTCCTCCGACCAGCCCTCGAGCGCGAAGGCCCCGTTGCGGATCACCAGGTCCCCGGTCAGTTCCGGACGATCGGGGTGTCCCCGGGCGCGCAGCACCAGGCGCCCGCGTCCGGAGATCGAACGCACCTGCGGCCACAGCGCGTCGAGCGTCGACAGGTCGAGGTTCGGGCCGCTGTCCAGTGCCAGTTCGAGGCCTTCGTCCGGCTCGTAGCGGCTCGGACCGGTCAGTGAGACGTACACCGGCAGACGCGCGGTCACCGTGGCATCGGGCCCGCCGAGGTCGACCCGACCGCCGGTGATCCGCGTCCCCGTCGAGTCGACCCTCACCGTGCCCTGCATCCAGGGCAGGACGAAGGGATCGGCGGGGAAGTCGAGGACCTCCACGATGCCCTCGATCCTGGGCTCGACCGTCGGTCCGGCCACGGTCAGCTCGAGATCCGCGCGACCGTAGGTGCCACCTCCCGTGCCGGGTTCGAGCCAGTGACCCAGGTCGAACCCACGGCCCTCGACCCGCACGTCGAGCCCGGCCTCGTTCCACAGCGTGGCCACGCTGGCCGGATTCTCCTCGAGCCAGGCGAGCCATCGATCGAAGGGCAGATCGACAGCCCCCTGCACGTCGACCTCACCTTCCGAAGACCGCACACGCAGGTCGTCGATCTGCACCGCGCGACCGCTCGCGGTGCCGCGCAGCTCGACGGCGGCGATCGTCCGTTCCCCCAGGCGCAGGCTGTCGACGGCGACGCGGGCTTCGATCCCCGGGAACTCGGTCGTCCCCGACAGTCCGAGTTCACCCCGCACGTCGCCCCCGATCCCGTCGACCAGACCCACGCGGTCGAGGATCGACAGGTCGCCGTCGAGGACCTGGAGTCCCAGATCGAGCGCCCCTCCCCGTTCGGCCCGCCCCTCGAGCCGGAAGCGACCGGTCGCGCTGGTCAGTTCGACGCCCGCGGTCTCGAAGCCGTTCTCGCGCACTCGGGCCGACGCCGGCTCGGCCAACGACCAGATCTCGCCGTCGAGATCGGCTTCCAGCGCGTCGACCTCGACGCGGAAGGTCTCGCCGTCGGTCTCCTCGACGACCCGACCGGTCAGTCGCAGGCTGCTGTCGGGAACGCTGAGCTCCAACGACGGGATCGTGTTGACCGCACCGTCGCGATCGAGTTCGGCGACGAGCGAACCCAGTTCGGTTCCGGCGACGCGAAGGACCGGGGCCTCGAGGCCCGCGAACAGGCGTTCGGGCACCTCGACGGCGGGGATCTGAACCCAGATCCTTCCGCGCTCGGCCTCCACCCGACCCCATTGCACGGCGTCGACAGTGCCGGCCATATCGAGCATCAAGGACTCGACCGGGCCGATCAGGCGGCCGGCCCCGACGAAGCGCTGGGCCGTGATCGGAAGCTCCACCTCGCGCGCCCAGGCGTCGACGGACTCGGCCTCGGCCTGGACGAAGAGATCGACCACCTCGTCGGGAGAGACCTCTCCTCGCGCTTCGAGCCGAGCGCCCTGTGAAGTCACCACCGCCTCGTCGACCACCAGGCCCTGGTCCGCGGAATAGCGGAGTTGCACGCGGCCGTCGGCCACCGGCAGACCCGCCACCTCGCCACGCAGGTCCTCGGCATCGATCTCGACGGCGGTGTCCTCGTCGGCGATGTCCAATCGGAAGTCGGCCGTGGTGGCCAGGTCGCTGCGGGGCCATCCCAGATCCTCCCCCGTCCACGGATCGGCCAGGTCCACGCCGCTCACCCGGCCGGTCAAGTGCAGACGCGGCGGGTCGCGATCGGTGAGCAGTTCGCCCCGCGCCGTGCCGTTCACCGACCGGTACCGCCCGTCGACCTCCTCGAAGTCGATGCGGCCTTCCTGGATCACCCCGACGAAGCGCCGGGCCGCGACGGCCGCGTCGTCGAGCCAGCCCTCGCCGCTTCCGACGATGCGCATGCGATCGTCGCGCATGCGCACGTCGGCCTCGCCCTGCAGGCGCAGGCGCGGAACCTCGGTGTGGTCCTGCACGATCAGACGCAGGAGTTCGGACAGCAGGAAGTCCTCGGCCGTGCCCACGACCGCCAATTCGGCCTTCCCGGCGCGATCGAAGGCGAGCGACAAGTCGACGGTGGCGCGGGTCGAGTCCATCTCGACGTGGAAGTCCTCGCACGTCAGCGTCGGCGGGTCGAAGCCGGCTCGGCCGTGGGCGGTGTGCACACGGACCCCCTGCGTGGGCCAGTGGCCGCGCAACGAGCGCACGATGCCCGACAGCTCCTGTCCGTCCGAGTCCACCGACAGGTCGGCATGGACGTCGCGCACCTGCGAGAGCACGCTCCCGTCGGCGGCGGTCACCTCGAGTTCCACGTGATCCAGACGCAGGCGGCCGACCTCGAATCGGGGCAGCGCGTCGATCGTGGTCCAGGCGTGGGGTT
>DATFKK010000099.1 GCA_035268685.1 Candidatus Krumholzibacteriia bacterium
CGCGGGGTGGTGGAGAAATGCAATCTGTGCCACGGACGCTGGCAGCGCGCCTATGACCGCGCCGCGGAAGAAGGGCGGCGCGAACTCGAGCCCGGCGAGTTCGTGCCCGCGTGCGGCGAGTCCTGCCCGCGGGGAGCGATCCGGCTGGTCGACCTCGACGACCCCGGCGATCCGAATCACGGCGACGCCCACGGCGACCGCGCCTTCCACCTGCTCGACCGGCTCGGGACCGAGCCCACCGTCACCTACCTCAGTGCACGGGACTGGGTCCGCCGCATCGACGATCCCGCCTGCTTCGATCGCGACCGGGAGGTGAGCCATGCTTGAGGTCGCTCTGCGCGCCGACGCCCCCGCCGTGACCGTTCCCGCGGCGCCGCCCGAGACGCCGTCGCGTCACTGCTCGCGGCGTGCGTTCACCCTGTGGCTGATTCCGTGGGCGCTGCTGCTCGCGGCGGGCGCGTTCGCGTGTCTGCAGTGCCTGGTCGACGGTCTGCACCACACGAACATGGACAACCGCTACGTCTTCGGCCTGTGGATCTTCCTCGATCTGACGGTGATCGCGCTCGGCGCCGGCGCTTTCACCAGCGGGTTGCTCGCCTACGTGTTCCATTGGAAGGAGGTCCGTGCCGTTCTGCACCTGGCCGTGCTCACGGGTCTTCTGTGCTACGGCGGCGCCGTGGCGATCCTGATGGTCGACGTCGGCCAGCCCCTGCGTGCGTGGTTCACCTTCTGGCACCCGAACGTCCACTCGATGCTGGCCGAGGTCACGTTCTGCCTCACCTGCTACCTGATCGTGCTGGCCGTCGAGTTCGTGCCGATCCTCACGCGTCATCGTCGCCTGCGCTCGACGCCCGGGGTGGCGGTGGTCGGCAGCCGTGTCCACCGGGGTATGGTCGTTCTGGCCGTGCTCGGCGCCACGTTGTCGTTCTTCCACCAGGGCTCGCTGGGGGGGCTGTACGGAGTTCTGCAGGGGCGTCCGTTCGCGTTCCGCGAAGAGCTCTGGATCTTCCCCACGACCTTCTTCCTGTTCGTGTTGTCGGCCATGGCCATCGGGCCGGCCTTCCTGGTGCTGATCGCACGCGTGTTCGAGATCGTCACGCGGCGACTCCTGGTTCCGCGTGCGACGATCGACCGCCTGGCGCGCCTGTCGGGCACCCTGCTGCTCGTGTACCTGGCGTTGAAGGCGGTCGACACGCTGGTGTGGTTGAACACGACCGTGCCCGACAGCGGACTGCAACCGGCGTGGCTGTACCGGCAGCCGCCCTTCGGGAGCTGGGTGCTGGTCGCGGAATTCCTCGTGCTGGGTCTGGTGCCCGCGCTGCTGCTGCGCCGTGCCGCCCACCAGAGCCGGGCCATGATCACCTGGGCCGCGGTCCTCGGGTGCGCAGGGATCGCGCTGAACCGCCTGGTGGCCACGTTGCAGACGCTGATCCTGCCCTCGCTGCCCTTCGAGGACACGTGGGCCTACGTCCCGAATTGGCAGGAGAACGTGGCCTTCGCCGGAGTGATCGCCCTGGCGGTGATCGTGCTGTCGCTGGCCCACCGCGCCGATCTGCTCTTCGGGCGCCATCCCGAACTCGAGTCCTCCGCAAGCGAGAGGTGATCACGGTGTTGCCGAACGTCTACGAATTCAGCTGGGAGCCGCATCGGATCGTCTTCGTGGCCTTCTTCCTGACGGTCGCGGGGGTGCTGGTCGCCCATGTGGCCACGTCGTTGTGGCGGAGCTGGCGCGACGTCCGCGCAGGCCGCGCCGGATCCCTGCGCTGGCACGAGGACTTCGAGGAGCTCCCCGAAGAGCGTCGCCTGTGCCGACATGCCTCGCACGGCGACGCTGCGGTCCGGGCGTGCGAGAACGGATTCGACTGCGCGCACTGCGAACGCCACCGGTCGCGAGGACCGGTGGCGTCGACCGGCGCCGGGTCGGTGCACGGTCTGGAGATCCGGGCCGACACCTTCTACCACCGCGGTCACACCTGGGTGCGGCCGGAGCCCGACGGACGGGTGAAGGTCGGGCTCACGCCTCTCGCGGTGCGCATGCTCCCGGCCGACGCCCGCCTCCGGATCCCCGAACCCGGCGAGGAGATCCGCTCGGGGGATCCGGCCTTCGTCCTGGCCGACGGGTCGGTGCGGGTCCTGGCCCCGATCGAGGGGCGGGTCGTGCGCTGTGGGTTCGAGGACGGATTGCTGACCCTGACGCTCGACCCCGGCCGACCCTTGGCCGAGCACGTCGAGCTGCTGAGCGGCCACGAAGCCGTGGGCTGGATGGAGCGGGAACTGCGGCAGCTCCAGGCCCGACTTCTCGGGACCGAGGCCGCTTCGGCGTGGGCCGACGGAGGAGCGGTGGCCGACGACCTCACCCGCGTGGTGCCCGGCGCCGACTGGGGCTCGGTACGCCGGGACATGTTCCTCGACGCCTGAGCGCCGCGCGGCGCTCAGGGCGTGGCGTGGTGGCTCGCCCGGGATCGCTCGATCCCGTAGCGGCCCATCTTGTCGTACAACGTGGAACGGTCGATCCCCAGCACCTCGGCGGTGTGTTTCACGTTGCCGTGGTGCCGCTCGAGCGTCTCCTCGATCAGCTTCTGCTCGGCCTCGCGGAGCGTGACGTCGGGCGGGAAGCGCCACGGGCTCGTCAGGTCGCGCACTCCTTCGAGGAATGAGAAGTGCTCGGCCGTGAGCACGCCCTCACGGGCGGTGACGAGGGCGCGCTCGAGGGCGTTCTCGAGCTCGCGGACGTTGCCCGGCCAGTCGTGGTCGAGCAGCAGATCCATCGCGTCCTCGGAGACCGCGGGAACCTCGCGCCCCAGTTCGAGCGCGATCGACTCGACGAAGTGATGCGTCAGCAGGGGGACGTCCTCCTTGCGCTCGCGCAGCGGAGGCACCCGGATGCCGATCACGTTGAGCCGGTAGTAGAGGTCCTCGCGGAAGCGTCCGGCGGCGACCTCGGCCTCGAGATCACGATTGGTCGCGGCGATCACGCGGGCCTTCAATGGGATCGGATCGTTGCCGCCCACCCGCGAGAACTCCCGTTCCTGCAGCACGCGCAACAGGTCGACCTGTGTCTTCGGCGGGACGTCCCCGATCTCGTCGAGGAACAACGTGCCCTCGCCCGCGGCCTCGAGCTTGCCCTCGCGACGCGCGCTGGCGCCGGTGAAGGCGCCCTTCTCGTGACCGAAGAGTTCGGACTCGAGCAGGGATTCGGCGAGGGCCGCGCACGACACCGCCACGAAGGGACGCTCGGCCCGCACCCCGGCGCGGTGGATCGCGCGAGCCACGACCTCCTTGCCCGTGCCGCTCTCACCGCGGATCAGCACGGTGCTCGGCAGATCGGCCACGTCGCGCACGAGATCGCAGATGTTCAGGACCTTGGGATTCTTGCTGATGATTCCGTGGAAGCGGTAGCGCTCGCCCAGCTTCTCGCGCAGGGCCAGGTTCTCGCGTTCCAGTGACTTCAGGTGCAGCACACGGTCGACCAGCATGGAGATCTCGCGCGGGTTGCAGGGCTTGACCACGTACTCGATGGCTCCCTCCTTCATGGCCGAGATCGCCGTGTCGACGGTGGCGTAGGCGGTGATCACCACGACCGCGGCCTCGGGTTGCCGGGCGTGGATCTCGGCCATGGTCTCGATGCCGTCCATGCCGGGCATCTTGAGGTCGACGAAGTACAGGGCGTAGGCGGTGCGTTCGACCATCTCGACCGCCTCCTCGCCCGAACTCGCCGTCTCGACCCGATGCCCGTCCTGTTCCAGCCACACGGCCAACGATTCGCGTTGTACCGGTTCGTCGTCGACGACGAGGATCCGCCACTTGCCAGTCATCGTGCTGCCTCCTCCGGACGTCCCGGAACGCCGGGGGCGCTCCGGGGTCGGGTTCGTTCGCGCCGCTGGGCCTCGCGCAGGAGTGCGCGGCATCCGCGGCAGAAGTCGGCCGTCTTCCGGTCGACCTCCTCGATCGAGGTCGACAGGGACATGCAACAGCTGCGATCGGTGCAGTGTCGCAGTCCCCAGGTGTGCCCGAGTTCGTGGGCGATCTCGCGGGTGAAGCGTTCCCACACGCGCTCGGGGTCGGGATGGAGCCCCTGGTTCTCGGGGCGGAGACGGAACATCGAGACCACGGCGACCAGTCCGTCGAGTTGCGCGTGTCCGAAGACGAAGCTCAACGTGGGCAGGTAGAGATCGGCCTCGGTCACCCCGAGCAGGCGTGTGCGACCGTCGGGAACCTCGCCGAGCAGTCGCCGCAGGATCTCCGTCGAGACGATCTGGCCCTGCCCGGCCTCGGGCGCGGGCTCGAGATCGGGCCGGGCCGGGCCCGGGCCGGCGTCGACCATGAAGGTGCGGGCGACGAAGGAGGCGGCGCGGCGGACCATGTCCTGGTCCACGTCCCGCAGGCCGATGAGCGTCACGCGGCTCACGGTCCGGCTCCCGGCGCGGCCAGGGCCTCGTCGTGCCGTCGCCCGCCGGGGGGACCGTTGCGCGGCAGACGAACCCGGAAGGTCGTACCGCGGCCGACCTCGCTCTCGACCTCGATCGTCCCCCCGTGGGCCTCGACGATTCCGTAGACCACCGACAGCCCGAGTCCGACACCGCGCCCCTCGTCCTTGGTCGTGAAGAAGGGATCGAAGACGCGCTCGAGGTGAGAGGGTTCGATCCCGGTGCCCTCGTCGCTGACCTCGAGCACGATGAAGGTGTCGTCCTCGGGGCGTGCCGACACGGTGATCGTGCCCGCGCCGGGTTGGGCCTCGGCCGCGTTCATCACCAGGTTCAGCAGGATCTGCTCGATCTGACTGGCGTCGCCCGACACCCGCGGAAGGCCCTCGGCCACGTCGACCACCGAGCGTACCTTCCCCAGTTCCAGGCGGTGTTCGAGCAGGCCCATGACGCGGTCGATCACCTCGCGCAGGTCGAAGGCGTCGGACGTCGGCTTCGCGCGTCGCGAGAAGGCGAGCAGGTCCTTGACGATCCGGCCGACCCGCTCGGTCTCGCGCGTCATGGTGTCGAGGAATCGGCGCACGCGCGGGAGGTTCTCGGGGATGTCTTCCTCGTTCTCGAGCATGCGCTTGACGACCATGGAATAGTTCAACACTCCCGACACCGGATTGTTGATCTCGTGGGCAACGCTGGCGGCGAGCTGTCCGAGCGAGGCCATCCGGTCGCTCTGGATCAGTCGCTGCTGGGCCGCACCGAGTTCGCGGCTCCGTTCCTCGATCGTCTGCTCGAGACCCTCGTTGAACTCGCGCAGTTCGCGCAGCGCGTCGCGGAGCCGCGCTCGCATGGCGTCGAAGGAATCGGCCAGCACCCGGAGCTCTCCCTGACCGCGCACCTCGACCGGTTGGTCGAGTTCCATACGGCTTCCCGCACGCGTGGCCACGAGCAGCTTCTGCAGGGGCACACCGATCATCCAGCGGGTGATCACCACGATGATCAGTCCCATGAGCAGGATCTCGACGAGGGTCCGCGCGAGGGCATCGCGGCGGATCGCGGCGAGCTCGGTGCCAGCCTCGTCGAGATCGAGGTCGATCGCGAGCTGTCCCAGGACCTGGTCGGTGGGTTGATGGGCATGGCAGGCCGCTTCGTAGCACGACGGCTCGTTCAGGATCGGGGTGACCACCTGCAGGACGCGACCGCGGCCGGGGTCCTCGAAGACCCGGGATCGCCGGACGGGGCGCTCGAGATCCCCGACGTCCGCTTCGCCCGCGCAACCACAGCAGAGCGAATCGTGCGGCGCCACGCCGCCCCGCGCCTCGGTGGAGAAGGTCACCTCTCCGCGTTCGTTCACCAGACAGATGCGCTCGACGCCGTGTTCCTCGCCGATCGCGCTCATGATGCGGTAGGCGGCCTCGCGGTCGTCGGCCAGCATGGCGTTCCAGGTGGCGCTGGCCACGCTGCGCGAGAGCTCGTCGGCGCCGGTGATCGTCTGGTCGAGGACGAGTTGTTCGAGGCGGCGGTCCTCGACGAAGCCGAAGACCACGCGCATCACCGCCATGAACACGGTGAGCGCGAAGACCAATCGGAAGGCCAGGGTCCGGGGTACGGCGCGCATCTCGCCTCCTCCGGTGCCGCGGCGCACGGGACGGCGCGCGGTGACCGGTCACCCCCCATGATCGTCGTGATACCCGTCACATGACCAGGATTCCGGCACTGCGAAATCATGACTGATTCCAAGTCATCAACCGCGCAGGCTCTCATCGTGTAGAGTCGTGGGCGAGCCGAGCAGGAGGAGGACGTATGGACACTCGCACCGAGAGACTGCGCGCGTGGATCGACATCGAGTCGATCTCGGGCAACGAACGAACGTTCCTCGAGGAACTCGAGGTCTACCTGTCGGCCCGCGGATTCGCCGTGGATCGCCAGCCCGTGGGCATCGATCGCTGGAACGTGATCGCCACGCGGCGCCCGGATCCGTCGCTCGTCTACTGCACGCATGTCGACACCGTGCCGCCCTTCTTCCCGGCACGCGTCGAGCGTGGCGCCGTGTACGGGCGCGGTGCCTGCGACACCAAGGGAGGGATCGTGGCGATGATCGAGGCCGGCGAGCGGCTCCTGGCCGACGGTCTCGACGACCTCGGCTACCTGTTCGTGGTCGGCGAGGAGGTCGACCACGACGGAGCACGCACCGCCGTCACCCTCGATCTACGGCCCCGGCGCATCGTCCTGTGCGAGCCCACCGGCAATCGGGTCGTGAGGGCGCAGAAGGGCATGGTGAAGCTCACCCTGAGCACCGAGGGCGTGGCCGGGCACTCGGCCTACCCGGAGAAGGGCCATTCGGCGGTGCACGACCTGCTCGACGTGATCGCCGCCCTGCGCGACCACGCCTGGCCCGTCGACGACGTGCTCGGACCGACCACGCTCAACGTGGGTCTGATCGAGGGCGGCGTCGCGGCGAACGTCTTCGCCCCCCGCGCGCGCGCCGAGTTGATGATCCGCGCCGTGAGCGACAGCGAGGCGCTCGTGCAGACCATCGGCGAGTTGGTCGGCGACCGGGCGGCGGTGGAGGTTCCCGCCGCGAACGATCCCGTGTTCTTCGATCCTCCCGAGAGCGTCGAGACCTGCCTCGCCGCGTTCAACACCGACGCCACCTACCTGCAGGAACTCGGTCCGGTGTGGTTGGTGGGCCCAGGCGACATCGAGGTCGCCCATTCCGTCGACGAACACATCACCCTGGCCTCGATGGAGGCCGGGGTCGACCTGTACGAGAGACTGGGGCGGTCGGTGCTGGCTCCGCGATGAGCTGGACCGTCTGCGCGACCTCTGGATCGAGCCCGGCGTCGCGGGCACCTGTCGCGAGCGACCCGCGGTCGCGTCCACTGTGCCATCTCCAGGGCGCCTGCCCACCGAAGCTGATCCCCGCGATCCGGGCGGGCGCGCATCCGGTCCGACGTGGGTGGCGAAACGATCCACACAGCCCTCGAGCGACTCGGCGTCGCTCGCCGGAGGAATCGACTCCGGGGTCTCGAGGAACGGAAGAATCCGGCGCTGCTCGTCGAACAAGCGGCCGTCGGCCCCGAGACCGGGCACGAGGATCCGTCTCTTCGTGGCATCCACGGCCACGCCAGGCCAGGTCGCCCCGGTACCACCCTCCCTGGAGTCCTCCCGTGTCCCTCGCCGATCCACACCACGGACGCGACGTCCTGCATCACGTGGCGATCTCGGTCCACGACGTGGCGGCCACCGTACGCTGGTACCGCGAGACCTTCCGCTGCGAGGTCGAGCGCGAGGACGACACCTGGGCCCTGCTCGCCTTCGAGAACGTGCGGCTGGCCCTGGTCGTGCCGGACCAGCACCCACCCCACGTGGCCTTCGTCCACCCGAATCCCGGGAGCTTCGGTCCCGTGGTACCCCACCGCGACGGGACGCGGTCGAGCTACACGCACGACCCCGCCGGCAACACGGTCGAGATGCTGGCCGACGAGAACCTCGGCTGATCCCTGGTCCGGTCACTCCGGGACCGGGCTGGTCAGGAACTGATCGCTCCTCTCGGTGCGCCGCTCGCAAGTGACCAACACGCAGTGGTTTGGCCGAGCGCGTCGCGTGGCACCGCCCTTGCGCTCCCCTCCCGGGCCGACGACCGGGTCCGAACGGGGAGACGACGCATTGAAGGCCATTCTGCTGGGTGCCGGCCAGGGCACACGCCTGCGACCACTGACCGACGACCGTCCGAAGTGCATGGTGGAGGTCGACGGCACACCCCTGCTGACCTGGCAGCTCCACGCATTGCGCGCAGCCGGCGTGGACGACGTCATCGTGGTCCGCGGCTGGTGTCGTACCGCGATCCGCGGGGAAGGCCTGCGCTTCGTCGACAACCCGGACTTCGCCTCGACGAACATGCTCGAGAGTCTGCGCCGCGCGCGGGCCGAGATGCACGGCGACGTCCTGATCGCCTACACCGACCTGCTGTACCGGCCCGAGGTGGTCCAGGCCGCGCGACAGAGTCGCGCCGACATCGGAGTGGTCGTCGATCTCGATTGGCGCAGCCTCTGGGAACGCCGCATGGACGACCCCCTGAGCGATGCCGAGACCCTGCGGACGGACGGCCGCGGCCGGCTGTTGGAGATCGGCCAGCCGCCCTCTGGCTACGACCAGATCGAGGCCCAGTACCTCGGTCTCGTGCGTCTGTCGCCGGCCGGGTGCGAGATCGTACGTGACGCGTTGGACGAAGCCGCGGCGACCCCCGACGCGCCCGCCTTCGGGAGCCCGCGCCGCTTCGCGCGTGCCTACCTCACCGACCTTCTGCACGGACTCGTGCGGCGGGGCACCGTGGTCAAGACGATTCCGATCCGCGGCGGTTGGACCGAGGTCGACTCGCTCGACGACCTGGCCGTGGCCGAGAGCATCGTGCGGGAGCAACGGTGGTCGCGTCCCGCTCCCGCCACGGTGGGCGTACCGGCATGAAGGCTCTGGTGCTCGGCGCGGGACGCGCCGTCCTCGCCTCCTCGGGCGTGGCCGTTCCCAAGTGTCTGCTCGAGGGCATTGCGGGTTGGCGTGTGCTCGACTGGTTGCTGAACGCCCTGCGCGAAGGGGGACGTGTCGACGACGTGGTCTTCGTCGGGGGCGACGGCATCGAAACCATTCGCGCGCAGTACGAAGACCTGCGCTTCGTGCACAATCCTCGCTGGGCCGACGAACACGTGGTGGGTTCGTTGTTCTCCGCGGCGCACGAACTCGACGAGGGCTTCTTCTTCACCTACGCCGACATCGTCTACCGACCCGATACGGTCGAGCGGCTGCGTCGCGCTCCGGGCGACGTGGTGATCGTGGTCGATCGCTCCTGGAGGACGCGCTACCGCGACCGCAGTCGCGCCCAGCTGGAGGACGCCGAGAAGGTCGTCGCCGCGGGCGGTCAGGTACGCTGGATCGGCAAGGACATCCCGCTCGACGCCGAGGTCACCGGCGAATTCATCGGACTGGCTCGCTTCGGCGAGCGCGGGGCCGCGTGGCTGCGACGCACCTACGGCGCCCTGATCGAGACCTACCGCAACCGTCCCTACCGCGGCCGGCGTAACCTCCGGGCGGCCAACCTGTCCGACCTGCTGCAGGAACTCGTCGAACAGGGCCTGACCGTGGACGTGGTGACGATCGATGGGGACTACGCCGAACTCGACTCGCCGTCCGACCTCGCCCAGTTCGTGTTCGGGACCAAGGCCGAGACCCTGGAGCGCCTGCGTCCCCTGTTGCGACAGGCCCACGTGACCGACGGCCACCTGGTGCGCGTGGGCGACTGGACCCACAAGCGCGACGAGGTGGTGACCGAACTGGCCGATCGCTTCGGCGGCGCCGCCCTGGCCGTGCGCAGCAGCGCGCTGGGCGAGGACACGCAGACGAGCAGCGCGGCCGGTCGCTACCACAGCGTGATCGGGGTCGAGGGCGACGACGTCGACGCCATCGCCGCCGCCGTCGACGCCGTGGTGGCGAGCTACGACCGCGACGGCCAGCGCGACGAGAACCAGGTCCTGGTGCAGCCCTGTCTGACCGAGGTCGTCATGAGCGGCGTGATGATGACCCGCGACGTCGACAACGGCGCCGAGTACCTGGTGGTGAACTACGACGACACGTCCGGCAGAACGGACTCGGTCACTGCCGGTGACGCCGGACACACATCGACGGTACGGATCCACCGTGGGGCCGGGGGAAGGCCCCACGATCGACGGCTTGCCGCACTCGTGAACACCGCCGAGGAACTCGAGGCGATCACCGGCTCCGACGCGCTCGATGTCGAGTTCGCCTTCACCCGCGACGAGTCCCTGCACGTGTTGCAGGTCCGGCCCATCACCCGAAGAACGGAGTGGACACCGGTCGATCCGCGAGCCCACGCCGACGAGTTGGAGCAGTTGCGCGGCTTCCTTCGGGAGCGACTGGGTCCGCGTCCGGGCGTGGCGGGCAGCAGTACCGTCCTCGGGCAGATGCCCGACTGGAATCCGGCCGAGATGATCGGGCCGTTTCCGTCGACCCTCTCGCGTACGCTGTACGAACTGCTGATCACCGACGCGACCTGGCGCGAGGCACGGGTGGACCTCGGCTACTTCGACGCCTTTCCGCACGCACTCATGGTGGAGCTGGCCGGACGTCCCTACGTGGACGTGAGGCTCAGTGCCAACAGCCTGCTGCCGGCCGGTCTCGATCCGGAGATCCGGACCGCCGTCGTCGACGCGGGTCTCGAGCGTCTGCGCGTGCACCCCGAACTGCATGACAAGATCGAGTTCGAGATCTTCCCGACCACCTATCACGCGCGGGTCGCAGACACGTGCCGGGATCTGGTCGAAGCCGGAATGCCGGCCACACAGGCGAGGCCCCTGATCGATGCGTTGCGAGCCCACAGCCGGAGTCTGCTCGTGGGCGGAGCCGCCGGTGTCGACGCGATCCTGGAGCGGACCGCCGTCCTGGAGGAACACACCCGACGCGCGTGGACCGACGCCGTAGATCCTCTCGACCGTGCGCGGACCCTGCTGGCCCACACCGTTCGGTACGGAACCCGACCCTTCTCGGCGCTGGCGCGCCTGAGCTTCGTGGGCACGGCCATGCTGCGCTCGCTGCAGTCCGACGGGGTGATCGGAGACGACGACCTGGATCGCTTCGGTCGCTCGGTGCGCACCGTCAGCACCGACATGATGGAACGCCTCGGTGCGGTGCGGCGGGGATCGGAGTCGCTCGACGACTTCCTCGAGACCTTCGGTCACCTGCGTCCGGGGACCTACGATCTCTTGTCGCCGCGCTACGATCAGGATCCCCAGCTGTACTTCGGCGACTCCGCGCAGGGGATTCCGTCACCCACGACGATCGTCGACGAACTGCCGCCCGGCTGGGACGAGGACTTCAGCCGGCGCGTCGACGCGCGTTTGCGCGCCGAGGACCTCGGGATCGACGGTGTGGGATTCCTGGGCTTCCTGCGGGCGGCGATCGCCGGCCGGGAACTCGCGAAATTCCGCTTCTCGAGGGCGTTGAGTGCGGCGCTGGAGCTGATCGCGCGGTTCGGCGCCCGACACGACCTGAGCCGCGAGGAACTCACCCACCTCGATGCCAAGGTGTTGCTCGCGATCCCCGATGCCGCGCGACCTCCCGAACTGGGCGAGGGCCTGCGCCGTCATGGCCTTGCAGCTCGCATGCGCCGTGAACGGCAGTCGCTGGTGTACCTGCCGGGAGTGATCACGCACGAGAGCGATCTGACCATCGTCCGATCCACGGTGAGCCGTCCGAACTTCGTGACCTCGGGCCGCGTTCGTGGCGAGCTGCTGCACCTTGGCGTCACGGCGGCCGGGGATGCCGGAGCGCTGCGCGACCGCGTGGTGCTGCTCGAAGGCGCCGACCCCGGCTACGACTGGATCTTCGCGCACGGGATCGCGGGTCTCGTCACCCGCTACGGTGGTGCGAACTCGCACATGACGATCCGCTGTGCCGAGTTCGGCCTGCCCGCGGCCATCGGTTGTGGCGACACGCTCTACGAGGCCCTGCGCCGAGCTCGATCGGTGGACCTCGACTGCGCAGGGGAGACGATCCGTGTCGTCGCCTGACCCGACCCGCACGCTGCGCCTGGCGGTGAGCCAACGCGTGGACCTGGCGCCCGGTCACGGGGAGCGGCGGGACGCGCTCGCACAGGACTGGTACCCGGTGTTCGAGCGCTGGAACGCCGTCGCCCTACCGGTGCCGAATCGCCACGATTTCGACCCGACCTGGCT
Source organism: Candidatus Krumholzibacteriia bacterium (assembly GCA_035268685.1). Classification (NCBI taxonomy): domain Bacteria; phylum Candidatus Krumholzibacteriota; class Candidatus Krumholzibacteriia; species Candidatus Krumholzibacteriia bacterium. The sequence continues at coordinate 12,164 of DATFKK010000099.1, forward strand.
CGACATCGTCGATGTCGACGCCGTGCTGCTCACGGGTGGGAACACGCCGGGGGTTCCGGGAGCGGAGCCGGGTCGCGACCGTGCGCCCGAACGCGATTCCACCGAACGCACACTGATCGCCCGCGCGCGCACCCGCGGAGCGCCCGTGCTCGGCGTGTGCCGCGGCGCGCAGATGCTCGCGTCGGTGTTCGGCGCGCGTCTGCGCCGGGTCGAGCCGAAGGGCGCGCACGTGGCGACCGACCACGACGTCGTGCTCTGCACCGGCGATCGTCTGCGCGTCAACAGTTACCACGACTGGCAGATCGATCCGGTGGGTTTCCCTTCGGAGCTCCGCATCGTTGCGCGTGCCGCCGATGGATCGATCGAGGCCTTCGTGCACGAACACGAACCGCTGGCCGGTGTGCTCTGGCATCCCGAGCGCCCCGGTCCCGCCCCGCCGCGTCTCGACTCGCTGGTCCGTGCCGCACTGGCCGGCGTCGCCCGCGAGGAGGTGGACACATGGACTACCCCTACGTCGGTCTCGGACGCCTGAGCCGACGCAAGCCCTACAGCTTCTCGCCCTTCGGAGGTTCCGCCTTCCTGGAGGCCCACGCCGCGCGGCGGGAGAGTTTCGGAGAGGAGTTGCGCCGCACCGGGGCGTTGCACCGTTTCGAGCGGGAGGTGTGTCCTTCCGCCGAATGCGTGGAGATCGAGGAGCGCTGCGGCATCCTCGACGGGGAGCTGGAATCCGCCTGGAAGGACGAACTGGCCGCGTGCGGTTCGGTCGCGACGGCGGACTGGTTGGAACGCATCGTGTGCGATCACCGGCGCGAGACCCTTCCTCTGGCCGGCGACGAACGCTGGTCGGTGCGTGTGGTGCGGCGGTGGGTCGAGCGTTTCGAGGCCTTCGGCTGCGTGCACGCGCGCTACGACCGCCAAGGTCGACGCGTGGAGCGCGATCCGAACCGCCCAGATGTGGTCGTACGACTGGCCGCAGCGACGGCGCAGGCGGGATCCGACGCCGACGACGTGGCCACCGCGACCATCCACCTGAATGCCCTTCTCAAGGCGAACGACCTGGTCGATGCCCAATGGCACCATGTCGGCGGGGAGCGCAGCACGACCGACGCCGACTTCGCGCTGATGGCACTCGAGCTCGAGTCGGTCCTGCTCGACCGCGTCGCCCGTCACGCCGCGGCGGTCCAGCGAACGAAGGAGGCGGGGGCGTGAACGACCGGGTCGTCTTCCTGCTGCATCCCTCGTTGCGCGCCCGCGCCTACCTGCAGACGGCGATGCGGGCCGGACTGGGGCCGGACCTTGCCGTGCGTCTGGGATCCGACGCCGACGACGCGGCCGACCCGGCCTGGAGCGCGCCGGCCGATGGTTCCTTCGACCCGCGGGAATCGCTCGTCGCCACGCTCGACCGCTACGGGGTCGGCGAGGTCCAGGTCGATGATCCCGACGTGAACGGCGCACGACTCGTCGCCGTCCTGCGCGCGATCGCTCCTTCGCTCGTGGTGTTCACCGGCGGCGGAATCCTGCGTGAGGCCACGCTCGCCGCCGCGCCACGCTGGTTGCACGTCCACCCCGGGCGGCTGCCCGACCGCCGTGGCAGTACCTGCATCCACTTCGGATTGCTGTTGGACGGTCGCGTCGAGGCGAGCGCGATCTTCATGCGGGCGGGCCTCGACGGAGGCCCCGTCGCCTACCGTCGTGCCCTGGAGGTCGATCCGACCTGGACGCCCGAGGGGCTCGACCACGTCGACGACGCACGGATTCGATCCCGGGTGCTCGTCGAGACCCTGTGCCGCCTGCGTGAGCCCGGCTTCGCCGCCGAGGAGCAGGACGCCGGCGACCAGAAGACCTTCTACGTGATCCATCCCGTTCTCAAGCACATCGCCCTGACCACGGCGCTGCCGTCCGCCCAGGACGCAGCGCGAGAGGAGACCGTGTCGTGAGCATCACGATCTGTGTGCAGCATCCCTGGCACTACCGGAACTGGGAGCCCGTGCTGAGGCACTTCGACGCCGACGAGGCCACGATCCACGTGTCGCCCTGGCGGGCGCACCTGCCGAAGGATCCCACGGTGCACCGCGCGCACCTGCAGTCGACGTTGACCTGGCTCGAGGAGCGTGGGGTCACGACGACCCACGGTCCGTGGTCGGTGGAGCCGCACGTCTTCGCCACCCTGGCCATCGAGCCGCGCATGGTCGGCCAGAAGTGGTCGAAGCAGGTCCGCATGCTCTACGCGGTGATCAGCAAGCAGTACACCTACAGTCAGTTGAACCGGCACTACGACAGCGTGCTGGTCGCCAGCGAGTTCGGGGCCTCGTTGCTGGCTCGGCACGGGGTCCGCACCCAGGTGGTCGGCTATCCGAAGCTCGATCCCTGGTTCGACGGTTCGCTCACCCGCGCGAGCGCGCGGGCCGCGCTGGGGATCCCCGACGACCGGACCCTGATCGTGTACGCGCCGACCTTCGGGCCGCTGTGCGCCCACGAGACCTTCGCCGGCGCACTGCGCGAGCTGGATCTCGACGCCGAGATGATCGTGCAGCTGCACCCGGTGAGTTACCTCGCCGAGGCACGACGCTTCGAGCACTCGCTGCCCGAAGCGCGCGTGATGCCACCGGAGGAGGCGGGCATCCACGTGGTCGCGGCCGCCGATGCACTCGTCACCGACTACAGCGGCGTGACCTTCGAGGCCTGCGCCATGGACGTTCCCGTACTGTTGCTCGAGAAGCCGGGGGTCGAGCCGACCGAGGACGTGGAACGGCGCTACCGCGACGCCGGCCCGCGGGTCTTCGAGCCCTCGGAACTCCGGGCGCGGCTCGAGGAACTGCTCGCTTCGCCGCAGCGCTGGGCCGAGCGCCGCGCCTTCTACCGCGACGAGTTCTACGCCCACCACGGCGACGCCGGCCGGCGTGCGGCCGAGGCCTTCCGCCAGTTGCAGGCCGAGGCCAGGCGCGCGCGGGAGCACGACGTCGATCAGATCTACACGCGCATGCGTCAGCTCGAGATCGCTGCCGCCCGCTGAGCCCCGGACTCCGATGCGTGGATCGGCCGCAACCCGGACGCGGCCGATCCCGTAGGCGCGCACGTGATCCCCCGGTGGTCACGTGGTGTTCCCGTTCGTCCTCAGCCGGAGTGTCCGACCATGCGCCGTTCCCTCACCCGCCGACAGTTCCTGGAGACCGCCGCCCTCACCGGAGCCGCCCTCGGTCTCTCTTCGACCTGGCCCGGTCTGGCCTTCGCCGACGGACCCGATCGCGAGCTGAAGATCCTGGTGCTCGGCGGCACCGGGCAGACCGGTCCGCACCTCGTGCGGCAACTGCTCGAACGCGGCCACACCGTCACGCTGTTCAATCGGGGCAATCGCTCGGACGAGCTGTTCCCCGACGTCGAGTGCATCGTCGGCGACCGCGCCCTCGAAGCCGACGACGGCCTGGCGGATCTCGAGGCCGAACTCGCGAACGGGCGAACCTGGGACCTGTGCATGGACATCTGGCCGCACATCCCGAAGATGGTCGAGATCAGCGGCGAGCTGCTGCGCGACCACGTGGGCCACTACATGTACGTGTCGTCGTTGTCGGTCTACGCCGACCAGTCGGTGCGCGGGATCGACGAGACGGCCGAGGTGGAGCAGGCCCCGAACGCCGACGAACTCGAGTACACCGGCGAGCTCTTCGGCGCCTTCAAGGCCGAAGCCGAGACGCGCGTCCGCCGGATCTATCCGGAGAACCACACGATCTACCGGCCGGGTCTGATCGTCGGCCCACGTGACGCCAGCTTCCGTGGGGTGTACTGGCCCGTGCGTGTCCGCCGTGGCGGCGAGGTCCTCGCGCCCGGCGACGGCAGCGACCGGATCCAGCAGATCGACGCGCGCGACCTGACGCGCTTCGAGGTGCACTGCATGGAGAACGGCATCGGGGGCACCTTCAACGTGGTCGGGCCCCATCCGTCCACGCCTCTGACCATGGCGCGCTACCTGCAGCGGTGCAGGGAGGCCACGCGCAGCGACGCCACCTTCACCTGGGCCGACGCGGACTTCCTGGGCGAACAGGGCGTGGGACCGTGGATGCACATGCCGAACTGGGTGCCCGCCGAGGGCGACTTCGCCGGCTTCGGCCACCATGACGTGAGTCGCGCGATCGCGGCCGGTCTGACCTTCCGGCCGCTGGTCGACACCATCCGCGACACGCTCACCTGGTACGACGAACTCGAGGACGAGCGTCGCACCGA
>DATFKK010000100.1 GCA_035268685.1 Candidatus Krumholzibacteriia bacterium
GCGACGGTGCGCCGGACCTCGCGATCCCCTACCAGGAGGGTGTGGCGTACGGCACGAACACCTGCCCGGCCACGGCCTGCGCCGTCAGTACCTCGGCCCCCTCCGCCACGCGCTCCGGACTCGAGCGCGTGGAGATCCACCCGAACCCGTTCAACCCACGCACGCAGGTTTCCTTCGATCTCGCGCGGAGCGCCGCGGTGTCGATCTCGATCCACGACGCCGCTGGACGCCGGGTGCGAACTCTGCTACCGGAGGCCACGTTCACCGCCGGACGTCACCAGGTCGTCTGGACCGGGCGCGACGACGAAGGTCGGCCCGTGGCTTCGGGCGTGTACCATTACCACGTCGCCGTCGACGGCGAGATCGCGGCCGCCGGTCGCGTGACGCTCGCGAAGTAGAGGACGTCGTGTGTTGAAGACGAAGGCCAGCCTGTCGCGCAGCGACACCGTCACCCTGGTCGACCTCTGTCGGCAGGGCGACGAGCACGCCTGGCGGGTCCTCGTCGAGCGCTACGAGAACCTGGTGTACTCCACGGCCCTCGGAACCGGGCTCGACCGCGAGGCGGCCTCGGAAGTGCACCAGCGGGTGTGGGTGGAACTGCACCGCTCGCTGCACCGGCTGCGCGACCCCCAGGCGTTGCCGAAGTGGTTGATCGTGACGGCCCGCCGCTTGTCATACGAACAATCCGTACGCTCGGCGAAGCAGGTCGTCGACCTGAGCGACGAGCTGGTCGATCCCAGCCCGTCGAGTGACACCTCGATCGAGAAACTGCAGGAGTCCCAGCTCGTCCATCAGGCCCTTCGCCGCATGCGAGGCCGCTGTCATCAGCTCCTGCAGATGCTGTTCTTCGAGGACCCTCGTCCCGCCTACCGCGACGTCGCCGACCGACTCGGCGTGGCCGTGGGCACCCTCGGATCCATGCGCTCCCGTTGCCTGGCCCGGCTGCGCGAACTGATGGAGGAATCGACATGAAGTCGAACGAACTGGAACACCTGCTGGAATGGATGGGCGACCGGAGATGGAGCACGCCAGCAGAAGACGCTCGACAGCGTGCGTGGAGGATCCCGGAGTCGCAGGACCCGGTGCCCGCCGTCTCGACCACCGCGCGGTCGGTACGTCCGTCCGACGTGCGTGCGGCCAGCACACTGCTCGACGAGGACCGTCGCCTGGTCAGTCACAGCGCCGAGCACGTCGACCTGTCGTTGCTGGTCGAACGACACTCCGATCGGCAGGGTCTGCTCAGCATCGAGGGCCGTGCCTGGCTCGCCGAGGGCCGTCCGACCACGACTGCGATCGAGGTCGTGTGGACGCACGAGGACCACGTGATCGACCACCGCCGGCTCACCGACGGTGCCTCGTTCCGTTTCGAGGGCGCCCCGGTCCGGGGCTGGACCCTGGAGATCCACGTCGCGGGCGAACCGACCGTCGTCCTGGAGGATCCCGGTGCCTGAGACCGGCCTCGACGTCGCGCGCCGCGCGCGGATCGAGGAGGCCGTGACCGGAGGTCCGGCCGAAGAGCTGTGGTCCGTCTGGACGACGGACGGCTCGGCCGACGAGGGCTTCGCTGCCGCTTATGCAGGTCTGATGACCTGGGCACGGATCGATCCGCCCGCGGCCCTGCGGGTCCTGCAGACGCTGCGGCGGCGCGGCATGCGGGGACTCGACGCGCCACGCCGGGCACGTCTGGTCCGTCTGCACGGTCACGTCCTGCGCGCCAACGGGCGGTTCCGCGAAGCCGCGGTGCAGTACGCCGACGCGGTGGATCGATTCGAAGCCGAGGGCGAGGACTCGGAGGTCCTCCGCACGGCCATCGGTCGCGTGGACGTCCTGGCGATGCTCGACGACTTCGACACGGCCCTGGAGCTGGCACGAAGCGCCCGGCGTGGCCTGGCCCGGCTCGAGACCGTGCTGACCGCCCGCCTCGACGTGAACGTCGGCGCTCTCCAGCACCGCATCGGACGCCCGAAACAGGCCATCGAGACCTACCACCGCGCCCGACGGGTCCTGAAGCGGGCCGGGCTCGACACCGACGTCGCGCTGGTGGACTTCGATCTCGGGCAGAGCCTGCTCGAACTCGGTCGCCTGGCCGAGGCCGAACGCAGCTTCCACCGGAGCCACGACGTGTTCGAGGCTCGGGGCTTCACGGCCCAGGCCCTCCGCGCACGTTTCGGCCGGGCCACGAGCCGGATCCAGCGCGGCCACTGGGACGAGGGCTTCGACGCGCTGCAGGAGATCCACACGGCCCTCGAGGCGCTGGGCGACGAGCAGGCCGTCGCCGCACTCCGCTGGGAACTGAGTCGCGTGTGGGGCGCCTTCGGCGACCTGGACCGCGCCCTCGAGGAAGCCGGCGGCGCCAAGGAGGTCTACGAGCGTCTGGGGATCGGGCGCGACGCCGCCCACGTCGCCCGGTGGAGTGCCCGCTGGTTGCGCGACCTGGGTCGTCTCTCCGATGCCAGGGTTCGCCTCGAGCGCGTCCGGGAACACTTCGAGTCGATCGGCGACCGTGACACCCTGCGCCGGATCGACGTGGACCTCGCCGGGATCCTCGTCGCCGAGGAACGCGACGACGAAGCCCGTACGCTGCTGACCGGTCTGCAACCCGCTCTCGATCGCTCGGATGCCTCCACCGCACTGCGCTGCCGTGTCCTGCTCGCCGGGATCGACGAACGGCAGGGGCGTCACGCCAGCGCTCTGCGCCGGGCCCGCCGCGCGCGGGACGACGCCCGTGGCCCGCTGGGCCGACTCGAACGGCCCGGGATCGCGCTCGTCCTGGCCCGCGCCGAGGCCGGGCTGGAACACTCCGGCCCCGCCTGCCGCTGGGCGAAGCGCGCGGCCCGCGACCTCGAGGACCTGGCCGGCGCGACCGACGACGAGGCCCTGCGCCGCACGCTCTGGACCCGCCGCGCCGACGTCGTCCGTGACGCGGTCGACGTCGTCCTCACCCACGGTGGACGCCGCGCCGACCGCGACGCCCTGGACATGCTGATCCGCGCTCGCTCGCGCGAGGTGATCGAGGCCCTGTTGGCCGAGATGCCCGCGATGTCACGGGAAGCGCGGGCTCGGATCGCGCTGTTGCGCCAGGAACTCCTCGACGCCGAGGACGGACCGCAGGGCGACGTCCGCACCCGCACCATCGCGCGCGACGTACAACGCCTCGACCAGGACGTCCACCGCCGTCTCCGGCGACGCTTCGCGGTCGTCCGGCAGACCAGCGAGAGCGCGCGACTGTCGAACTGGTCGTCGCGTGTCCGCGGACAATCGGTCGTCGTGTTCGAACGCATCGGCCACCGCTGGTGCGCCTTCGTGATCGAAGACGGACGCGTCCATCGGACCGACCTCGACCTCGACGTCGATCGTCTGCGGTCCCTGTGGCGTCCTCTCCAACTGCTCTTCGAGGCTGCTTCGGGAATGCCGACCGCGCGGCGGCGCCGCTTCCTGGACCGGACACGGAACGAAGCCACCGAACGCCTGACCGCGTTGGGGGAGGCCATGTGGACACCGCTGGCGATCGAACACGACCGTGTGCACGTGATCCTGCCCGCGGAGCTGCACGACGTTCCGGTCGAGGCTGCCGGCGAGCTCGTGCACGGCGAGCGAACGCTCGTGACGTCACGATGGCCCCACCCCGCCCTGATCCGGACCGACCGGCCCCGGCGGCGAGGCACGGCGGTCCTGTTGCACGACGGAACCGCGGGGCGGCGCAACGAGGTCGACGAGATCGCCCGGTCGCTCATGCCGCTGGGGACACCGGTGATCCGCGGCACCGAACGCGCCCGTCTGGACGAGGCCGAGGCCATCGGCCTGTTCCACGTGGCGGCGCACGGTGCGGTCTCGCGTGGTCACTGGATCGGAACGGGGATCCTGCTCGGCGACGGCTGGCTCGGGCTGGAGGAAATCGCCGGGGACCGCCGCTATCGCGATGCCACCCTCTTCTTCGCGAGCTGTGCGTCAGGACAGCAGTCGCTGAGGCCCCAGGGTCGCTTCGACGGGTGGGTCTCGGCCGGGCTGGGCAGTGGAGCCCGCGAGATCGTGTTGGCGCTGTGGAAGATCGACGACCGCGTGTCGACGGAGTTCACGCGGTCGTTCTACCGGACCTGGTCCGAGGGAGTGCTGGCCGCCGATGCCGCCAGCCGCACACGCCGTGAAGCGATCGTGGAGCGACGCCATCCCTACGGCTGGGCCACCTTCACCGTCGTTGGTTGAGCTCGACCCGCGGGCGACCGACCGGAGACCGCAACGCCTCCAACAGATCCACGCCGCCGTGCTCGACCGAGCCGTCCGGATCGACCGCGACCGCCGTCCGCAGCAAGCGGGCCTCTGCCGCCGCGAGCACGTCGACACCGAGCTTCGAGCCGACGATCGCCATGGCGCCGGTGACGACCGCAGCCGACATCGACGACCCACTCGCGGTGGCCCAGCTACCACCCGGATACACGCTGAGCACCTCGGTACCCGGCGCGGCCAGGGCGATGCCCGCTCCCCGGGCCGAGAACTCGGCCAGCACGGTCATGTCCGCCACGGTGGCGCCGGTCCCCATCACCCCTGGGTAGGCCGCAGGGTACGTGGCCTGGGCCCCGGTGTTCCCACCGGAGGCGACCACCACGATCCCCTGCGCACGGGCGCGATCGATGAGCGCCGACACCACGTTGGACTCTTCGCCGATGGACAGACTGAGGTTGATCACGTCGACGTCGGCATGGATCGCGGCGCGCAGGCCGAGGGCCAGTTCGTAGGCCGTGCCGACGCCGTCGTCGGACAGGATCCGGAACGGAACCAGGGTCGCCCCCGGCGCGACCGTCGCCACGATCCCCGCCACGTGCGAACCGTGACCGTAGGCCTCGTCCACGAAGCCGTCCCCGTCGTCGTCGATGCCGTCGGCGGTCTCCTGGACCGGCCCCAGCGAGGGCACGTCGACGAGTTCGAGCCGGCCCTGCAGATAGGGATGCACCGTGTCGACACCGGTGTCGAGGATCGCGACGCGGATCCCCGAGCCGTCCGCCTCGCGGTGGACCTCGGCCAGACGCAGCGGCCGGAACTCGGGTCGCAGGTCGAGATCGGTCGTCTCGACGTCGCCCTCGAAGAAAGCCATGGTCAGGTCGGAGGGCTCCCCGAGCACGACACCATGATTCGACTGCACGGCAACGATGCGTGGGTCGAGCTCCAGCTCGGTCAGGTCGATCGGGAGGTTCTCGAGACGCGCGAGATTCGACGAGATCGCGGTGACCAGGTGTTCGAGCCCGAGGTCGCGAAGAATCTCGACCGGATCGGCCGCGGCGTCCGCGCCCCCCAGCAGTACGATCGTTCCCTCGTTCGACTCCGGACCGCTGTTGCCTGCACGCTCGAACGCGTGCGCACCGGGATCGACCGGCGAATCGGCGCGGAACCGATCCGAGCCGGACTCACAACCGACCGCCACCAGGATCACGGCAGCGGAGACCACGACGAGCAGGCAGCGTTGCATGGGCGAACTCCGGCGGTTGTCGAAGAAGGAGGATCAAGTCGCCGAAAAACGGTCGTACGGGGCGACCGCGCGGTCGAGCGGAGTGTACCACGCCGTGCGGCTCTCGTGAAACCCGCGGCGGGCGGCGTCACCCTGTCTCGTGTCCTCTTGTGTCCCATGATGCCGGCGTGCTACTGTTTCGGGTTGTACGGTTCGCGGTTCTTCCTCGCGCCTCCGACCGCCACCCTCCGTACCCGTGCTCCCCAGTCATCGCGCCCTGCGGAACCACCAACGACGCCGTGATCGCTCACGGAGCGTTCCGGCGCGCATTTGCCTCTGGGGAGGGGATCATCACGATGAGATCGATTGCAACCGTCGTCCTCGTCCTGACCGCGACGATACTGGCCAGCCCGGCCGGAGCCGTCGTGATCGGAGACTACGTGGGATACGGCTACGAGACCGGCGGCTTCCTGCCGAGCGATGCCGGCGACGAACTCGTCTTCACCGCCGTGGCCACCGCCGTCGACCCCGTCACGGGCGCCGACCTCGGAATCCAGGAAATGACCTTCTACGGCTACGGACTGGTCAGTGACGGGCAGACCGTGGACACCAACGGAAACACCACCGTCACCTACACGGGCGGCAAGCTCGAGATCTACCTCGACGGTTCCCAGAACGCCGACTGGGGCACCAACCCGCCGAACGCCACGTCGCCGGCCACCTTCAGCGACGGCGCCCTCCTCTTCGAGGGGAACTTCACCAGCTTCGTCATCATCATCCAGGCCGACGGGGCGGGGGCCTACGAAGGCAACCTCGACGGCGTCGCCGGCACCTTGCTCGACAGCACGTGCAGCGACTGCGGATACACCTGGGGCGGCGCCTGGACCGCCGACGCCGGAGCCCAGATCATCGAGGGTTACGACCTGCAGATCGACGGCAAGTTCGACCTGCTCGAGGCCGTCCCGTCCGAGACCGACAGCTGGGGTGGCGTGAAGTCCACCTTCCAGCGGTGAACCCACGGCGAAACGATCCGACGCAACGAGAGGAGATGATGATCGTGCGCAACAAGACATGGATCGCGATTCTCGCCGTGGCCGTCCTCCTGGGACCCACCGCGAGCTCCGCGCAGCAGTTGTTCGATTTCGACGGGCAGGCCAATCTGCCCACCTCCGTCGGGGGTACGCTGAGCATGGTGGCCGTCGTGCTCGACGGCTCCCCGGCCCTCGAGACCCCGCTCCCGCTCGACTTCGCGAACTTCGAGTACACCATCGTGGTCGACGGGGTGATCCTCGACTCGGAGTCCGGAGGCGACCAGTTCTACTCGGGCGGCACCATCACGCTGTACGAGGACGACGCCACGCCGGCCGACTACGCGAACCCGGCCACCTTCTCCGACGGCACGGCGCTGCTCAGCGGCTCCTTCACGGTGCTCAACCGCACGACGCTGCTGTCGTTGGTGCAGGCCAACGGCTCGGTCGACTGGACCGGTGGGAGCCGGATCGGCGATCTGGCCCCGGCCGATCGCACGGACTGGGGATTCTTCGTGTCCGTGTCGGCAGCCGAGGCCATGGCCGGATACGACGAGAACTGGGACGGCAAGGTCGAGCCCCGCGAGCCCGTGGTGTCGACGGAGCTGCAGTCCTTCGGAGGGCTGAAGGCCGCCTGGTGATCTCCGCCACTACCGCGCCCACCGGCGGCCGATGACCGCTACGGCCGCCGGACGTCCCTGGCAGCCGGCCCCGTCGAGGGCCGGCTGCATTTTTTTCGCATTCGGGTGCATCAGATCCGCCCGCCGCCCCACCTCTCCCCGGAACCACCGGGCGAGCCGCCGCCTCGAGTTCGATCCGACCCGACCTCGGGCCGGTGCGGACGCCCGGACTCCGTGTCACCGGATCGGTGTGTGCTCGGCGCGATCGTTCACACCGACCGCTCGGGATTCCTGGGGACAGGGCGCGAGATCCCGGAGTGGTCGTGCGTGGTGTGTCCGTTCAGTGCGGGGCCCACCCGGTCCGGTGGCCAATCCTCTGGCCGGCCCCCGACGGCCACGGTGCACCGCCACCGACGACGATGCCCGGAGCCGTACGGCCCCGGGCGTTCTCGTGCTTCGGATGTCCGGCGTCCCGATCAGAACCCGTAGCGGATCCGCGCGTAGACGTTGTCGTTGTCGTCGTTCATGCCGAACAGGGTGCGCTGGTCCTCCCCGGTGAACCAGTTGGTGCCGACGGTCAGCGTGAGCGAGTCGCTGTAGTCGTAGTCGACCGAGGCCCGCAGGTAGCTGTCCTCGTCGCTCGGGCTGTAGAACCCGAAGAATCCCAGCGTGAGCGTCTGGTACATGAACTGCTGGCGAAGCCGCAGCGTGAGCAGCGTCCGGTTCTCCTCCTTGAGGAAGAGCGCGTACTCGGCGTCGGCGCGGTCCATGCCGCCGGCCACGAACTGGTCGACCGCCGCCGCCCGGGCGTCGACGGCCGCGTCGTGGTCCTGCATGCCCTCCCAGTAGAACTGCATGCCGCCGGTGAAGTCCGACCACCACTGCCGCTCGAAGCCAACCATGGCGCGGTACTCCGAGTTCGGGACGAACGGATCGTCGCCGTCGGAGTCGTCGCTCGAGTCGTAGTAGCCACCCTCGGCCCAGGCCACACCCCCGAAGAGAGGGCCGCGAGCGCTGGCGCCGAGGGAGTTCAGCTCCGGATGATAGAATTCAGACAGTTCGCCCTGCGTCGTGGCCGGACGAAAGCCCTGCGGACCCTTCCAGAATCCAGTGTAGCCGTAGAGTGCGTAGTTCCAGCTACCCACGTAGCGATTCAGCCGCACCGCTGCCTCACCGTTCCCGAACTCCTCGTCGGGAGTCACGAAGCGGCCCTGTGCCGGTGCGAAGAAGGTCAGTCGCTCGCCCACCGGCAACACGTCGGGTGCGAACTGCGGCGTCAGCACCAGGTCGACGTTGAACGGCAGCACACTGAACAGCTTCAACCGGAGCACGTCACTGGGAGACTTCAGATACTCGTCGTCGCGCCCGACGAAGAAGCTCACGTAGTCCTTGGGGAACAGATCGTTGATGAAGAGCAGGTCGCCCGTGCCCCAGGTGGTGGGCTGCCGTCCGGCGCGGACCTCCAGGTTGTTGTCGAAGGCGTTGAACTTCACGTAACCCTCGCGAACGATCACCTCGGTCTCGTCCTGACGGACCTCGTCGGCAAGGATGTCCACGCGGAAGTGTGCCTCGCCGACGTCTCCGTAGAGATCGCTCTTCAGCTGCAGGCGGAGCTCCCGCATGATGTAGTCGGGCAGGTTCCCTCCCGCCGGACTCGGCACGTCGCCGTCGACGACGTTGGCGCCCGTCGCGTACTCCACGAATCCGTAGAGCTCGGCCTGACCGTGGGCCGGCGCGGCCGGGCCGAGGAAGAGCGCGACGGTGGCCACCGCGATGGTGATGGTCTTCATGGTCGATCCTTCTCGGTTCGCTGTCTCGGAGCGTGGTCGGAGGAGGCGGAGCCCCGTCGCGCACGGGGCCCCACGGTGAACGGCGGGAACGGGGGTCCGGGAACTACTGGATGTACTTGCGCGGCGGGCTCTTCAGATAGCGCTCGCTGAAGATGTCCTCTTCCACGCCCGTGTCGTAGTCGATCTCGCTGAACTCGATCACGGTCGAGTTGTCCTTCCGCGGGGTGGTCATGGTACGCACGGTCGCGGTCGCGTAGCCGTCGGCGACCTCGATCTCGCCCACCTCGAACACCTTCAACAGCTCGCCGCGACGATCGTAGTACTCCTCGCGGACCACGAGCATCGACTCCTTGTCGATCCAACTGATCTTCTTCTCGAAGTAGTCGTCCTCCTTGGGCACGCTCTCGATCTTCCAGGTCCCCCAGTCCTGGTAGGTCTCCTCGCCCACCAGGGTGTGGGTGTCCTCGTTCCAGTGACGACCGCTGACGTCCTCGTAGGCGAAGTCGCTACCGACGAAGCTGCTCTCCTTGTCGTTGGCCGAGATCGGCTTCACCAGATCGAGCGAGGGCAGGTAGATCCAGCGGCTGTCGTCGCCGTCGGGATCCTTCCAGGCCATGAACGTGGTTCGACGCACGTCGTTCGGTTCGAAGAAGTAGACGTAGTAACGCTGCTCGCCGCCGTCCTCCCAGTCGCGACGCAGGATCACGAAGTTCCGCTCACGGGTGCGGCCCCGCTTGTCGGTGATGGTCATGGCCACGCGGGCCGACCCGTCGTCGCCGGGGTAGTACATGTTCAGGTGGGCTTCCTTCATCAGCTCGGTGGCGTCCTGCGCCTGGGCCGGGCCGGTGGTGATCACGAGAGCCACGGTGGCCATCGCGAGGAAGAGGAAACCGAAGAGAGTCTTACTGCGCATCGTCGTTACCTCCTGATCGCAGCGGAGAGATCGGGCTCTGGACCGTCGTTGGTGGCCGCCGAGGGCTTGCTGATCACGTCCCGCGGGAAGAAGCTCAGCACGGCGGGCAGGATCAGGAAGGTCGCACCTCCACTGATCAGCATGATCCCGAAGAAGAAGGCACCCACGGTGACGTAGGGCACCAGACTGGCGAAGAACATCGGCACGAACCCCAGGGCGATGACCACGACGTTGCGCGCCAGGGCCTGGGCCGGTTCGTGGAAGAAAACCTCCATGGTCCGCTGGAAGTCGCGACCGTGACGCACGTGCAGGTCGCGCGTGCGCTGGATGAAGTGGATCGCGAAGTCCACCGACAGACCGAGCGACAGTGAGCTGAGCACCGCCACCGGCATGTCGTAGAAGCGGCCGGACAGACCCACGTAGCCGTAGGTGATGAGGATGGTGGCGGTCAGCGGCACCATGGCCAGCAGGCCCAGGCGCAGCGACCGGAAGAGCAGGACCATCATGACGAGCACGGTCACGTAGGAGCCGGCCAGGGCCTTGCCCATGCCGCTCACCATGAGTTCCTGCCACTTCACGTTGATGTAGCTCAGGCCACCCCAGTCGACCTCGAGGCCCTCGGGCGGCGGGTTCTGGCCGATCCAGTCCTGTGCGGCGTCCACGACGCCCGCCACCTGCTGGTTGTCGCCCTGGCGCATCTGCACCCAGATGTTGATTGCATCGCGATTCGGTGTGATGAACTTGAAGAGGTCGTCGGGCGAACCGCCGCTCATCTCGTACAGGAAGAGGTACTGCGCCAGCTTCTGGCGGTTGTCGCCGAGAGCGTAGCTACCCTCCTCACGCGACAGCAGTTCGTACTGGACCTTCTTGAGGACGTCCACCACGGAGCTCGCCGCGCCGACGTTCTCCTGCTCGATGAGATGGTCCTGTAGACGCTCGGCCCAACGCATCCACTCGGGCTGGAGGAAGGCACCCTCTTCCTCCTCTTCGCCACTCAGCTCGAGGTAGGCGAGGTAGGTCCCCGACAGGTGCTCGTTCATCACGCGATCGGCCACGCGCAGACGGTGGTCCTCCTTGAACCAGTTCACCGGGTTGTCGTTCACGACGATCTGGGTCACACCGAAGATCGACACCCCGATGATCACGACCAGGGTCGCGATGAGAGGAACACGATAGCGGGTCGAGAACCGGTAGATCGTGTGCAGGTGACTCTCGGGTGCTCCGGCGCCTTCGTCGGCCTTGCCGAAGCCCTGGATGACCTCGATCGGCACCAGCTTCACGTAGGCCGGGATGAAGACCATCGACAGCAACCACGCCGCGAAAACACCGAAGGCCACGAAGATTCCGAAGACCTGCACCGGCGGGATCGGGGTCGCGACGAGCGCACCGAAACCGACGACCGTGGTCAGCGACGTGAAGGCCATGGGCATGAAGAGCTCGCCCACGGTGTCCTCGAGCGTACGATCCAGGTCACCGCCGCGGCTGTGGAACTTGGCGTGGATCGAGCTGAGGATGTGGATGCTGTTCAGCACCGCGATCGGAATCAGGAAGATAGGGATCATCGAGCTCATGATGTGCACGGTGTTCCCGGTCGCGATCAGCAGACCCATGGTCCAGATCACGCTGATCATGGCGATGATCATGGGTGCGGCGACGATCCGCGGACTGCGGAAGAAGAACAACAGGAGCAGGAAGATCAACAGGAAGGCCGCCGGGGCGCTCACGGCCATTTGCTCGAACATGGCCGCGCCGAAGGTGTCCTGCGCCACGGGCTGCCCGGCCACGTGGTACTCCTCGCCGAGGTCCTCCTCGAAGCCGGCGATGATCTCCTGGATCTGCGCGTCCACGTCGGCCGCGACGTCCTTGCTCGTCAGGGGCACGAAGATCGCCAGGGCCTTGCCGTCTGCACTGGCCAGCTTGCCGCGCAGGATCGGATTCTGCTCGATCTGGGCCAGGATCCGGTCGGCCTCCTCCTGCGATTCGGGCGGGGACTCCATAAGCGTCTGCACGCGGATGCCGCCACCCGGCTCGGGCATGATGTCGTCGACCTCGCTCGGCGCCAGCACGTCGTCGACGATCACGCCTCCCTCGGTGACGTTCCCGTCCTCGTCGTACTCCGGCTGCATGTCGTACAGAGCCTCGGTGATCTCGTAGGCCCGTTCGAGGATCGCCGGAGTGAAGACGGTCTCGTCGTGCACGATGCCCACCACGAGGAAGTCGTTCAGGCCGAAGGTTTCCTTGATCGCGGTGTGCTCCACGCGCACCGGCTCGTCGGCCGGGAGCATGTTCTCGGGGTCGGTGTCGATGCGGTCGACGATCTTCAGCATCGGCACGATCGCGGCCACGGTCAGCAACGCGATGATCGTCATCACGATCCGCGGATGCTGCACCGAGGGCTTCAGGAAAAGCGACTTCATGTCTGCGGACTCCTCTTCGCGTTCGCGTGCGATCGGGTCGGGTCAGCTGCGCTCGGCTTCGGTGGCGGTGGCGATCTTGTTGGCCGGGTCGAAACGGGCCAGGATCGCCGAGAGCGGGCAGAAGTTGGTGAAGCTGAACTGGAGAAGGTTCAGACCGACGAAGGCGGCGAGCGCCAGCCAGCGGATGTCGACGGTCCAGGCCAGCACGACGGACGTCAGGACGAAGGTCCCCGCCACCCGGCGGATCCAGCGGTCGGTGAAGGTGTTGGAAACGCAGGACTGGCTCACGATTCATCCCTCCTGGGGCTTCCGGGTCCCGATCCGCTCTCTCTCGGCGCGATCGGGAAGCCTTGTCGGCGCCCGGAGTTTGTGCTTACTTGACGATGAAGTTGATCACTGGTCGATTGCATCGACATGGAGTTATATAGCGATGGAGTTCGGGGAACGCAAGGGACCGAAACGACCCCCGGCCAGTGATGGCGGTAACGCTATGGAAGACAAGAGTTTGAGGCTCGTGGCGGAGCGATTCCGGGTGATGGGCGACCCGCTGCGTCTGCGGCTGCTGCACATCATCAAAGAGGGCGAACGCTCCGTGGGATCGCTCGTGGAGACCACCGGCGCCAGCCAGGCGAACGTGAGCAAGCACCTGCAGATCCTGCGTCGGGCAGGTCTGGTCGAGCGGCGGAAGGACGGCCTGATGGCCTACTACAGCATCGCCGACCCCTCGATCTTCCACCTCTGCGACCTCGTGTGCGGACGGCTCACCGAGCAGTTCCAGCAGGACCTGAGCGCGATCGGCCAGCTCCACCCGGAGAGCCCCACGGGTTCGGATGCCCACTGAGCCGCCACCGACCCGCCGAACGGACCGTCGGATCGTCACGGCACAGGCGCTGCTCGGCATTGCGCTCGCCCTGTCCTTCCTGCGTTCCGATGCGGCCTCGGGCCCGCCCTGGACGTGGTTGGCCCTGGTGCTCGCGGGCGTGGCCGCCTGGGTCGGTGTTTCGGCCCTGGTGATCCTTCGACCGGTGTTCCGGATCGCGCCCACGCCGCGCCGTGACGGCGTGCTGGTCACCCACGGCATCTATCGCTGGCTCCGGCATCCCATGTACACCGCCGTGCTCCTCACGCTGGCCGCCGTCGCGCTGTACCGTCCGGGTCCGTGGGTGCTCGCCGTCGCCGGCGTCAATATCGTCTTCTACTTGACCAAATCCCGGTACGAGGAGGGCCTGCTCCGGGCCCACTATCCGGGCTACGAGGATTACCGGCGCCGGACCCTGGGCGTGCTGCCCGGCTGGTAGCGCCGACGGCGCACGCGATCCGAGATCACAGTTTGGGCCATTGTGAGCGGGACCGAAGTGGTCCATGTTCACCATTCGTGATGGCCGTCGTCCGGCGGCGTATCCCCCCGACGCATCGTATCTCCCCCTGCCGAGGAGTCGTCCGCCATGCGCGCTCCGATGCCTTTGATCACCCTCGTGGCCGCCGTCGCACTCGTCGCCGGCTGCGGGAACCAGGAGTCCACCCACGACCAGGCGTCGCAGCAGGCCGCCACCGCGACCCAGCCGGCCGGCGCGATCACCGGCGAAGTGGTCGAGTCCATGAACTCCGGTGGCTATACCTACGCTCGTGTCGAGAGCGACGGGAAGAGCGTCTGGGCCGCGGGCCCGGAGACGACGCTCGACACCGGCACCGAGGTCACCTTCAGCACCAAGATGCCCATGCAGGGCTTCCACAGCGAGACGCTCGACCGCACCTTCGACACCCTGTACTTCGTCGGCGGGTTCGAGGCGCCCGGCGCGGACAGTGGCGACCCCCACGGCGGAATGGGCATGATGCAGGCCATGACCGGCGAGTCGGACGGCTCCCAGCACGGTGCGACGCCCGAGGCCGGAGTGGCGCCGGGTGCCGTGACCAAGGCCGCCGGCGGCCACACCGTGGCCGAGCTCTACGCCGGCTGCGGCGACATGGTCGGCGAATCGGTCACCGTGCGCGGCAAGGTCGTGAAGTTCAACGGCGGGATCATGGGCCGCAACTGGGTCCACGTGCAGGACGGGAGCGGTGACCCCGCCGCGAAGACGCACGACCTGCTGATCACCACCGATGCGGCCTGCGAAGAGGGTGACGTGATCACCGCGACGGGCAAGGTCACCGTCGACAAGGACTTCGGCGCCGGCTACTCGTACGAGCTGCTGCTCGAGGAAGCCTCGATCGAGGTCGAGCCCGCCACCACCACGGGCCGCTGATCCGATCGTCCGGGGAGCCCGTCGTCACGGCGGGCTCCCGGGCCGTCCTTCCGCTCTGCGCCGGGCCCGACCGAGCAGCACCGTCTCGGCCCCACGCCGTGACCGGTCCTCACCGCACCGTCATCAGCGCAGGAGCGCGTTCAGCAGGAGCTTGAACGTCCCATCGGTCTGCGCGCGACGCTGCGGGCTGAAACCGAACAGCACGACACGGCCCTCACCGACCGGGACCTCGAGCAACGCCGGACGACCGGCCAGGTGCTCGGCACCGGTCAGGAAACCGGCCACCCGGACGTCGTCGGCCGCATAGTGCGCCACGACGGCGGTCGGCCGCGGCCAGGCCTGCGGCCGGTAGGCGTAGCCGTTGGCGAAGTACAGGCTCGTCGTCGCCGGCATGCCGGCGGCCAGGGGATGAGCCGTGTCGAGCTCACCGCGCACGAGCGTGCCCGGCGCGTAGAAGTCGTCGCGATCCATGCCGTCGAGCTCCACCCGCACCGGCAGACCGAGCTTCTCGACGACCCACGGAGTCGAGTGGTTCAACGCGATCAGCGTTCCGCCCGCCTCGACGAAGGCTCGCAGAGCCATACCGGCGTCCGTGCCACCCAGGCCACGTCTGTGGCGTTCGGGCCACAGCGCGTCGGCCACCCGCCCCTCCCCGGCACTCTGCCGGCCGTTCTCGAGTTCGCGCGACCGCACCGAGGGAAGGAGCACGACATCGGTCGTCCGGCGCAGCCGCCGCCCGTCGTCGGCACCCCGCAGGTCGGGCTCGCCCGGCCGGATCCTCCGGTACTCCACGCGATGACGATCGAGGACGAGACGGGTCCAACCCTCGTCCTTGTTCCCGCCCCACGGGGCGAACAAGGCCAACCGCGGGGCGGTGACCGGTTCGGGGTCGGCCGCGACCGGCACGTCGACGGGTTCGACGTCGCGCGCAACGCCGTCGAGCGAGCGATCGACGTCCTCGACCAGGTAGTGGAGCCGCCCGTCGTGCTCGAAGCGTTCGACCGTCTTGCCGGCACCCAGCGCGGCGTGGACGAGCGCATGACTGGCCAGATCGGTGGCCGGAACGACGAGGTCTCCGCGCGGAGGTTCGACCCGCTCCACCCGAGCGGGATCGACCGGCGACAGGTCGAGCGCATCGAGCGCGTCGCGGTCGTGCACCTCGAGCACACGCACTCCCAGCAGTTCGCTCAGCCTCCAGGCCGTCACGTCGTAGGGACGGATCACCGACCCATCGGACTGCTCGATCATCGGGTAGTCCGTGTCACCGAGCATCTCCAGCACGAAGGGCCGGAAAGGCTGGTCGGTCCGGATCACCCACGCTCCCGCGTCGACGAGGTGGTCCCCGAACCGGAGGTCGGAGTCGGCGCGGTGCAACTCGACGCCCCCGGAGTGCAGGATCTCCATCATGCGATCGTCGCTGCCACCGTCGACCTGATCGCGGGGCACGACGAAGGCGTACGGGGCCTCGTTCCGTCCCGCTGCGATCGCGTCACGGTTCATGCGCCAGAAGTTGAAGAGGAGGTCTTCCCTGCGGTCGGCAGCCCAG
The DNA here is from genome assembly GCA_035268685.1 of Candidatus Krumholzibacteriia bacterium. Taxonomy (NCBI): domain Bacteria; phylum Candidatus Krumholzibacteriota; class Candidatus Krumholzibacteriia; species Candidatus Krumholzibacteriia bacterium. The sequence continues at coordinate 15,998 of DATFKK010000100.1, forward strand.
CGCAGGAAACCCCACGTGAGATCGACCTTCAGCGAGACGATGTCGTCGAGACGCCACCACCCGCCGGGCCAGGGCTCGAGGAAGTTCGTACGTCGCTCGTACTCGGGGAGCCCACGCCCCCACGCCTGCACACTTCCGGGCGGGAAGTACAACGGCGTGGCGAGACGGGCGCTCGCCACCTCGCTGAGAATCCCGAGCATGTTGTGCCAGAAGCCGGTCGAACGCACCGATCCCGGCCACTCGGCCGTGAAGATCGTCTGCGTCGCGATGCCGGTCCATCCCTCGGCGGTCAGATCGCTCACGACCTGCTGCCCCGCGGCGGCCAACTGGCTGTAGACCAGCGGATGGACGCTCGGCGACAGGGGATCGTCGAAGGGCGGCAGGAACAGACGCGGCCCTCCGCTTCCCATCTGGTGCTCGTCGACGATCATCTGCGGCAACCAGTCGTGGTAGAGCACCTGCGACCACATCGAGGTCTCGACCAGGTTGTTGAAGAAGCCGTCGCGGTTGTTGTCGTGTCCCGCGTAGGGGTGGTACAGCTCGAGCGGACGCGTCCCCTCGGCCTCGGTGCCCACCGTTTCCATGTACCACTCGTTCACCAGGTCGAGCCCGTCGGGGTTCATGCTGGGCACGATCAGGATCATGAGGTTCTCGCGGATCCGGCGCGTCACGGCGTCGTCGCGGGTCGCCAGCCGATGCACGATCCGCAGTCCGGCCTGACTCGACCCGACCTCCACCGAGTGCACGCCCAGGGAGAAGGCGACGGTCGCCCGTCCGTTCGCCGCCAGCGCGCGGGCTTCGGCCTCGGTGGTCGCGCGGGCATCGTACAGGGCACGATTCTGCGCCCGCACCGCGTCGGTGCTCCGCAGCGCCCCGGCGTCGGCCACCTTCACGAGCAGGAAGGGACGGCCCTCGGTCGACGTGCCGAGTTCCACGACATCGACGCGATCGCTGGTCCGGCCCACCTCTTCGTAGTAGGCGACCATGCGATCCCAGGTGAACAGGTGGCGGTCCTCACCGACCGGGCGCCCGAGGAATTCCTCGGGCGAGGGAACGGAGGCATGGGCGGCGAGGGGGGCGAGCAGACAGAGCGCGGCGGCTGCGAACAGCCGCCGCGAACGGGACGCGAGCATCGAGGCGAGAACCTCCGGACGTCGAGTGCGGGGGTCAGCGGACGAGAACGGCGCGGCGCACCTGGTTCCCGTCGGCAGTGCGCAACCGGAACAGGTAGACTCCGCTCGCAGCGGCACGGCCGCCGTCGTCGGTGCCGTCCCAGACCGGGGCGTGCCGGCCAGCGTCGAGGCGGCCCTCGATCAGCGTGCGCACACGTCGACCACGCACGTCGAGCACCTCGAGCGTCACCGTCCCCGCCCGCGCGAGGTCGAAACGGACCTCGGTACGCGGATTGAACGGCGAGGGCACCGGCGGGTGAAGGGTCGTGGCTGCAACCACGGGAGGAGCACTGGTGGCCCCGCCGGCAACCGTGGCCTGAAGCGTGACCACGAGAGTGGCCCGGGGACTCGCGCCCTGCACGAGGAAATCGTCCTGCGTGGTCAGGGTGACCGTCGCCTCGATCGTGGTGCCCGCGTCGAGACCGTTCAGGTCGACTTCGACACGTCGGTCGAGCGGCGTGTCGCGCACGAAGTAGGCCGCCGGGTCGAGCAGCGAGAAGCGCGCGGCGTCGGTTCCACCGATCTGGGTGCCCGAGACGTACACACCCGCCTGGACGGAGTCGGCTCCGACGTTGGCCACGGTGTAGCTCATCTCCTCCGTCGTGGCCTCGGCGTCGCTCAGGGCGATCGTCGTCGACTCGACCACACTCGTGTCGCCGAGCGACGGGACCGCCGGCCGCACCACCGCGCCCTCGAAGGGAACCAGGACGTCGCTGCGACCCGGATCGTCGGTCGTGAGCTGCAGTCCACCGGTGAAGACGCGCGGCGTCGCCGTGTCGACGGCCACGTTCACGTTGGCGATCTCGCCGGCTTCGAGCTCGCCCGCAGTGTCACCACCCAGGAGGACGCCGGGCTCGGTGGCCACGACCTCGAAGTCGAGCTCGTCGACCGGGGCCAGTGCCGTGTTGCGGAGCTGGAAGGACTCGATCACGGACTCGCCCTCGAGGACCGGCCCGATCGCGAACACCTCGGGCAGGAACTGCAATTGGGCGGGTTCCTGGAGTTCCAGCACGACCGGCAGGTGGTCGCTGGCCGCGAAGAGGTTGTTCGCAAGGTCCTGTCCTACCGCGGCGTTGGTCGGCGCCGCATTGATCGAACTGTTGAAGTGCTGACCGTCCTGGCCGAAGGCATCGTAGGTCCCCGCCAGGAAGTCCCAGCCCTCGGTGTCCTGCAGATCGGCGTCGACCAGGATGAAGTCGAAGCGGCTGTCCATGCCGCCGGTCGCACCACCGTCGGACTGGGTCACGCTGCGCGTCGACTGCGTGTGCACCGCGGCGAAGACCGCGTTGTTGTTCCACGAGCCGGCCTCGTCGATCGGATCGTACAGCTGCGCCGGCTCGATCGGGTTGCCGGTGAGGGCACCCCAGGCGGGCTCGCTCGAGGTGTACAGGTTGAAGTCACCCATGACCATCACGGGCTGTCCCGCGTCCCACCGCAGGATCATGTCGTCGCGGATCGCGCGGGCGGCGATGCGCCGCTGTTCGACGTTGTCCGACCCCTGGCTCGCCTTCAGGTGCGTGGAGTAGATCACGAAGCCCGTCGAGGTGACGGCGGACGTCGCCGACCGCAGCCGCCACCAGTCGGTCTCGCGCGGGAAGGTGTTCACCTCGCCGAACTCGATCTCGACGAACTCGCCCGTCCGGAAGTACAGGGCGTTGTCGCTGTCGTTGCCGTTGGTGAAGGTCGCCTGCGTCCACTGGCCGGGTTCGATCACGTCGAACACGTTGGTCTTCATGGTCGCCGCCCCCGCACTGTTCTGGATCTCCTGCATGACCACGATGTCGGGATCGACGGCCGAGATCACGGCGCGGAGGTCGTCGTCGCGGGAGGGCCCCGAGGCGCCGGGGTAGTTGAGCACGTTCCAGCTCATGATCTTGACCGCCGAGGCCGGTGCGGCCACCAGGAGCAGGGCGACCACCAGCAGGAGGCGAAGAGCGGGAACGTCGACGCGCGAGAGCACACGAGCGGGAGACATGATTTCGTTTCCTCGCGGGGTTCGGGAGCAGGGCACGGATGCTTGATCCACGACGAAGGGGCGGTGACCGTCCTGGTCCCGCCACGGGGAGTCTACCACGGCCGGCGCGGCATCGGGAGAGTCACTCCTCCATCCGATACAGATAGGCGCAGTCCTCCAATCGCGCCCCCTCGGCGTCGGCGACGGCGAAACGGGCGCCGCTCCACATCGAGACCCCCGCGTATTCGCCCTTCGGGTTCACCAGGTAGAACTTCAGGCCGAAGGCCGGGCGGCCCTCGGCGTCGCGCAGCCGCGGCTCGCACTTCTCGGCGACCCTCTCGAGCACGGCCATCCCGGCCTCGAGCGGGTTCATCCCCTGGCGCATGAACTCCACGGCCAGGTGGCTCGAGAGCCGCTGGAGGTTCTCTTCGCCACGGCCGGTGCTGCCCGCCGCGCCGACCTCGTTGTCCACGTACAGGCCCGCACCCAGGATCGGCGAGTCGCCCACACGACCGGGAATCTTGAAGGCCAGGCCGCTCGTCGTGGTCACACCCGCCAGGTCGCCGTCGGGCGTGACCACGTTGCAGTTGATGGTGCCGTAGACGCGGTCGCCGAAGGGATCGAGGATCGAGCGCCGGTGGCGGCCCGTTCGGCCCGCGTCGCTGCGTTGCAGACCGTCCTCGTAGATCTCCGGGCCGATCCAGTCGTCGTCGTCGCTCAGGCTCTCCTTCCAGTCGAGCCAGATCCTGCGCGCCTCGTCGGTGAGCAGATCCTCTTCTTCGAACCCGTGCGCCCGGGCGAAGCGCCGCGCCCCCTCACCCACGAGCAGGACGTGATCGGTGCGGAAGGCCACCAGACGCGCCACGCGGCTCGGGTGGATGATGTTCTGCAGGGCGGCCACGGCACCGCCGCGGCCCGTGGGGCCGTGCATGCAGCAGGAGTCGAGTTCGACGACTCCGTCCTCGTTCGGCAGCCCGCCGTAGCCCACCGTGAGGTCCTCGGGGTCCTCCTCGACCAGGTTCACCCCGGCGATCACGGCGTCGAGGGGGTCGCGACCCTCCCGGACGGCCCGGACCGCGGTGTCGACCGCACGCAGACCGTTCGCGCTGCTCACCGCCACCGGCGGCACGCCGCGCGGCGCGGGGGCGGATCGAGCGACGCTCGGGAGCCCGGACGCGAGGGAGGCGGCGCCGAGGCCGAGAGCGGCACCGAGGAAACCACGCCGACCGAGGCGCGGAGCGTGAGCGGAGTCGTCGGAAGCTGGCATGGGAAACGTCCCGGGCTCGGAGGATCGGATGGGTTCATCCTAGGCCATGGCCGTCGATCCGGGCTAGTCTCCGTCGATCCGTGCAACGGATCACGCACTTCCTGCGTCCTGTGTGTCGGAGACCCGATCCGATCCCACTGCTCCGGGGGCCACCATGCGTCGCGCCGCAAAGATCACGCTCGGAATCCTCTTCGCACCCGTCGGGCTGGTCGTCCTGGGGCTCCTGGCCTTCGGAGCCCTGCGGGCGGCCGGTGTCCCGGATCCCGACGTGGGGGCCGAACGCCTCGAGCAGCCCCTGCCCGAGACGACCCGCACCACGCTCGAGAGCCGGACCGAGGACCGCGCGCCGATCGAGACACCCGAGACGGACGACGCCATCCGCGTCGAGCTGGATCTCGTCGAAGGAATGTTCAGGGTCGAGCCCCACGACGGCGAGGACATCGAGGTCGATGCCCGCTACGACCGCGCCTCGTACGCGCTCGAGCGCGACTACGGACTCGACGGCGAGGTGCCGGTGTTCCGACTGTTGTTCCGTTCGAAGGTCCACTGGCTGCGACGCATCGCCCAGGACGGCGGCATCGACGATGGGGACTTCGGCGCCAACGAGATCACCGTGTACCTGCCCCGTGGCGTCCCGATCGATCTCCGGGCGAAGATCTCGCGCTCGGAGACGGAGTTCGTCCTCGACGGACTGACCCTCACGAATCTGGTCACGGACATGGGCATGGGCCAGTACACGGTGGAGTGTGGCGAGCCGAACCCCGTGGTCATGCGGAACGCGGTGTTCGACGTCGGGATGGGCGAAGCCACCCTGCGGGGGCTGTCGAACCTGCGTCCGCGACGCATCGAGGTGAAGGGCGGAATGGGCGAGATCGAGGTCGACATGGGCACCTCACTGCGGATCGACACCGAGCTCCACGCCTCGATGCGGATGGGCGAGCTGCGTCTGGAACTGCCCGACGACGCGCTCCTGGACATCGACAGCGAATTCGGGGCGACGCTCGGCGAGGTCGACGACCGTGGAGTCCGCAACCGCCGGATCGAGGACCCGGAGCGAGCCCATCACTTCCGGGTGACGGGCTCGGTGTTCATGGGCGCGCTCGTGGTGGACCAGTTCCGCGCCCGCGGCGCGCACGACGACCTCCGCTGAGGGTTGACCCCCGGACGGCACTCGTCGCATGGTTCCGACCCCCGAGACACGAGCCAGGAGAACCCGACTCGATGAGCGATACCTACTACGCGCCCAAGGATCTGCCGAAGTTCGAGGAGATGGGCGAGGACGCCCCCGAGCTCTGGCGGAAGTTCAGCCAGTGGTACGGAGCCGTGTTCGAGGAGGGAGCACTGACCGCGCGTGAGAAGTCCCTCATCGCCCTGGCCGTCGCCCACGCCGTGCAGTGCCCCTACTGCATCGACGCCTACACGCAGGACAGCCTCGAGAAGGGCAGCAATCTCGAGCAGATGACCGAAGCCGTCCACGTGGCCGCGGCGATCCGGGGCGGCGCCTCGCTCGTCCATGGTGTCCAGATGCGCAACGTGCACGACCAGCTTTCCATGTGACCACCCCCGCCCCCGGATTCCCATGAGCACCCAGAGCCTTCTGCGGCGCGAGCACCCGCTCGCGTCGCCCTCCGCCCAGGTCGAACGCCTGCGCGGCCTCGGCGACCGCTACGACTTCGCCCGCCCCCTCGCCGAGGCCGGCCTCTGGCCGCTGCGCGCGGTCGGGATCGACACCCTGCAGATCAACGTGGGAAAGCTGTGCAACCAGTCCTGCAGCCACTGCCACGTCGACGCCGGACCCGACCGGCGCGAGACCATGTCCGACGACGTGCTCGAGGCCTGCATGTCGCTGCTGATCGACGGAGGCATCCGGGCGCTCGACATCACCGGCGGCGCGCCCGAGCTGTACCCGCGCTTCCGCGAGCTGGTGACCCGTGCCGCCGAGGCCGGCAAGCACGTCATGCACCGCTGCAACCTGACGGCGATCCTGTTGCCACGGTACGCGGACATTCCCGAGTTGCTGGCCGAGCACGACGTCGAGATCATCGCGTCGCTGCCCTACTACCTGCCCAAGCAGACCGACCGTCAGCGCGGCGACGGCGTCTTCGACAAGTCGATCGTCGCCCTGCGCCGTCTGAACGAGCTGGGCTACGGGACCGGCGGAACCCGACGACTGAGTCTCGTGACGAACCCCGTCGGCGCCTTCCTCCCGGGCGACCAGGGCGCACTCGCCCGCGACTGGAAGCGCGAGCTGGACCGCCGATACGGAGTGACCTTCGACGACCTGTTCACCATCACGAACATGCCGATCAGCCGGTACCTGGAATTCCTCGACGACTCCGGCAATCTCGAGCGCTACATGCAGAAGTTGCGCGGGGCGTTCAATCCCGTGGCGGCCCAGGGGGTCATGTGCCGGTCGCTGATCTCGATCGGGTACGAGGGCACGATCTACGACTGCGACTTCAACCAGATGCTCGAGATCCCGGCCGGGACCGAGCGCGGCGACGCACCGAACATCGCCGACGCGTCGGCGGCGGAGCTGGTCGATCTGCTGGCGCGGCGGACGATCCGAACGGCGCCGCACTGTTTCGGGTGCACGGCGGGCGCGGGTTCGAGCTGCGGAGGAGCGACGGCCTGAGGGGCGGACCTGCGCTCAGGGCACCCGACTTTCCGATCGCGAGCCCACAGCTCCGTGACCGGCCGGGGGCGCCGATGGTCGGCGGTCGGCTCCCCGGAGTCCGAGGAAGGGCACCCGAAGCCACGACGACCGCCGGAGCACGACTTCGACCACGATCCCGAAGAGCAACGCGATTCCGACGACCCCTAGGATGTACAGGTGCGGTGAAGTGATGCCCGCGGCATCGACGATCCGTCGACCGACCGCCGTGCCGAAGCCCTGATACAGGTAGATCGCATACGCGTGCGACCCCACGCGGTGGACACCCGGAATCGCGACCCGATGCCTCAACAACAACGAGGCCGATCCGATGGCGATCGCCAGTCCCACGTAGGATCTCCTCGTCGTGTCGAATCCGGCGTCGGTGAACCATGCCCACTGTTGAAGTGCGAGGCCGACTCCGAAGAGAACCAACAGTGCTGGTGTCGGCAGCCACTTGGAGAACCAGGCAGACCTGGCAGAGAACGCGTAACCGACGAGGAAGAACGGCAGGAGATAGGTAACCGTACCCAGGGAGAACAGGCTCAGGTCCAGGTCGAGGCGATCGTAGTAGAGAAACGCCAGGACGGAGAACCCGGCAACGGTCAGGAAGACCGCGTCCCGCTGCAGCCAACCGTAGCGGTCGAGAACCGCGACGAGGACGAAGATGATCGCGACGACCTGCAGGAACCAGAAGTGCTCGTAGGGAAAGAAGACGACGCGCCAGATACCACTGAGCACCTCTGGCTGGTTCACACCCGGCATGACGGCAGAGAAGAAGTACTCCAGTCCCGAGACCACGATCAACGGCAGAACCAATCGACGCGCCTTGCCCCGGAGGAAGCCCGCGAGCTTCCCGGGCCGGACAGGACGAAGTCCGTAGAGATATCCCGATATCGCAGTGAACAAGGGCATGCGAATCGCCTTGAACGAGTTGTTCAGGTATTCGTACAGGTCGTCGGCCGGATCCATCTCCGGATCGTTGACGACATGAGCCGCAACGACCAGGAAGATCGCGAACGCACGCAGAGTCTCGATGCCCTCGTCCTTCGTCTTGAGGCCCAGAGGACCCCTGACGGCGGACTCACCAGCGTCTGTTCGCGTCGTCATCGTGTCGGAACCCATCATGTGAGGAAGATAGGGCGAATCCCGCAATCCATCCGTCCGTGCACGAAAGTGGGCCGTCCCTGGATTCAGGGACCGCGATCGAGCACTCCCACGCGCAAGGCCGTCGGCGTGTCCGCCCCGAAGTATACCCGATGCGTCGCCTTCACGAAGTCCTCGTCCTCGGCGCGATGGATGTTCTCGACCCAGCTCTGCGGATTGCGGTCGAAGAAGGGGAACATCGAGCTCTGCACCTGCACCACGATCCGGTGGCCGCGTTCGAAGGTGTGCAGGACGTCCTGCAGTGGGACCTCGACGCGGGTGACCTCGCCCGGTACGAAGGGCTCGGGATCGGTGTAGGAGTGGCGGTAGCGGCCGCGGAAGATCTCGCTGCGCACCAGTTCGAGGCGACCACCCGGGCCCTCCTCCTCGTCCTCGACCTCGCCGGGGAACTCGTCGATCAGCTTCACCACCCAGTCGGCGTCCTCGCCGGTGGTGCTCACGAACAGCTCGGCCGTGATCGGACCGGCGAGGGTGACGTCCTCCTCCAACACCCCGCTCCGCCAGGTCACCACGTCGGGACGGCGCGCAGCGAAGCGCTGGTCCTCGGTCATGTAGTCGCGCGCCCACCGGGTGGTGATCTCCTGGGTGTAGGGCACGGGATGCGCGGGATCGCTGACGTACTCCTCGTAGCCGTCGGCTTCGATCCCGGCGAAGGACAACGTGCCGTCCGGTCCCACGAACAGCCGATCGCCGGTGATCGCGGGGGGCCACTGCTCGAACCGTCGCCAACGATCGGCGCCGGTCTCGAAGACCAGGGCCTCGGGCAGGCCCGGTTCGGGCCCGTCCTTCAGGTGGTGCAGGAAGAAGGGGAACTCGACGTGTTCGCGGTACCAGGCGCTGGTGTCGAAGCCGAACCAGGCCTCGCCCATCCGCTCGCCCGATCGACGCGCCCACTGTCCGTGCGACCACGGACCCATGACCACGCGGACGTCGGCGCTCGGATTCTCGGCGTTCGCCACCCGGTAGACGTTCCACGGCCCGTAGAGGTCCTCGGCGTCGTACAGTCCCCCGACGACCAGCACGTTCGTGTCGATGTCGCGCAGGTGCGGCAGCAGGTTCCGGCTCTGCCAGAACTCGTCGTAGGTCGGATGCTCGGCGAAGGCGTTCCAGAAGGGGATCTCACCGTCGAAGTGACGCTCGTTCACGTTGCTCACGGCACCGAGCTCGAGGAAGAACCGGTAGCCGTCGTCGGTCTCGTGGTCGAACCAGGGTTCGCCCTTCTCGGCCGGGGCCTCGCGCGGAACCCCGAAACTGCTGAAGAAATTGAAGGCGAGGTTCAGGCCGAAGGCACCGT
>DATFKK010000101.1 GCA_035268685.1 Candidatus Krumholzibacteriia bacterium
GAAGACGCCGAACCACGCGTCGGCCCCGCGCTCGAGTTCGGTGACGGCGATCGAGCGCTGCTCCTGCAGACGGCCGATCGCCGTTCCGAACAGGCCACAGCTCGCCAGGGAGAGGACGAAGCCGAGCAGGGTGACTCCACAGCCGATCTTCCACACAGCGGACTCCTCGGATACGCAGCGTCACGAGCACGCCGGCGGGCTCGTCGCGGATCGGCGAACGCGCGGGAGCCTAGGCGACGTCGGTGGGAGCGTCCAGAACTCAGGTGGTGATGGATGGTACAGCCATCAGGTGTTCTCGGAGGCGCAGGGAATCCCCGACGGCGCGGCGTACGAGCGCGCCGCGGGATCGGCGAAGAGGTCGATGCATCACCCCGCACCGGACGGCGCACGCGCTGGAACCCGGAAACGAGGAGAGCGCCCCGCGGGACGCCCTCCTCGACCGCGGGCCCGACGGCCCGCCCAGGTACACCGTGATCAGAAGCGCGCCTTCACCTGACCGAAGCTACTGTTCGCGCCGTCCACCGGATCCTGTGAAGGATTGAGGATCAGGCAGCCGTCGGGGTAGTTGCCGGCGTCGTTGGGGGCCGGACTCAAGACGAACGCCTGATCCGAGCAATCGACATAACCCGGACCCGCCGAATCGAACGAACTCGGCGATGATGGGCCGATGCACACTGCCGCGTCCGACGGCACCTCGGCGACGGCGACCAGGGTCAGGGTCACGAGGACCGTCGCCCCCGCATCATCCGCGATGCATCCGCCCGCCCCCACGATGAAGTTCGAAGCGTCCGGATCGCCGATGGGAAACGGCGCAGGCCCGGCCAGCTCGTAGGATGACTGCGCGACGTTGGCCGCACCGAGACCCGACACGCTGAACTCGTACGCCGAGACGCCGTCGGGGACGCCGAGTGCGACGACATACACTTGAGTGCCCCGGCCGAATTCGAGGTCGATCGTGGAGTCGGTTCCGGCGGTGTCGGCGAACAGGCCGATCTCACCGGCGTCCTGACTTCCCCGGAAGATCGCGGCGAGTTCTCCGTGGAGCTCGACTACGGGTGGTCGGGGTCCATCCGGCCGCGTTTACCGATGATGGTCGTCTAGCCCCGGGAACTGGTGATCGACTTCCTCCGGGAGGACAGCAGACAGGACGTCACCGTGACGCAGACGAGTCTGGAACTCGCTCGAGTACAGGAGCTCGTCCTGATCGGAGCGGGAGCGGTCGAAACGAGAAGAAGACGCCCGGGAGCCCCCGGGCGTCTTCGAAGAAACGAGACCGTGGTCGACGAGTACCCGCTCCCGCAGTGGCCTCATTCGACGTCGAAGCGATCCGCGTTCATCACCTTGTTCCAGGCCCTGACGAAGTCCGCCACGAACTTCTCCTCGTTGTCGTCCTGCGCGTACAGCTCGGAGTAGGCACGCAGGATGGAGTTCGAGCCGAGCACCAGGTCGACACGGGTGGCCGTGAACTGCGTCTTCCCGGTCTTGCGGTCCACGATGTCGTACGAGTTCTTGCCGGTGGGTTCCCAGCGGTAGCCCATGTCGGTCAGGTTGACGAAGAAATCGTTGGTCAGCTGACCGACGCGCTCGGTGAACACGCCGTGCCGGGTGCCCCCGTGGTTGGTGCCCAGCACGCGCATGCCGCCGATCAGCACGGTCATCTCCGGCGCGGTCAGACCCAGCAGCTGGGCACGGTCGAGGAGCATCTCCTCCGGTTTGACCACGTAGTCCTTCTTCTGCCAGTTACGGAAGCCATCCGCCAACGGCTCGAGCGGCTCGAAGGAGTCGACGTCGGTCATCTCGTCGCTGGCGTCGCCGCGCCCCTTCAGGAAGGGAACGTGGACGTCGTGGCCGGCGGCCCGGGCGGCCTGCTCGATGCCCAGGTTGCCACCGAGCACGATGACGTCGGCGATGCTGGCGCCGGTCTCGGAGGAGATCGCTTCGTAGACCTTCAGCACCCGGGCCAGACGCTCGGGCTCGTTGCCCTCCCAGTCCTTCTGCGGAGCCAGACGGATGCGCGACCCGTTGGCGCCGCCGCGCATGTCGGAGCCGCGGAACGTGCGGGCGCTGTCCCAGGCGGTGCAGACGAGCTCGCCGATCGAGAGGCCGGCCTCGGCGATCTTCTCCTTGACGACTTCCTCGACGTAGTTCGTATCGCCCTGAGGGATCGGATCCTGCCAGATCAGGTCCTCGGCCGGCACGTCCGGACCGATGTAGCGCGACTTGGGGCCCATGTCGCGATGCGTCAGCTTGAACCACGCCCGGGCGAAGCAGTCCTCGAAGTACTCCGGATCGGCCATGAACTTCTCGCAGATGGCCCGGTAGGTCGGGTCGACCTTCATCGCCATGTCCGCATCGGTCATGATCGGGTTGTGCCGGACGGACGGGTCGGTCGCGTCGACCGGCTTGTCCTCTTCGGCGATGTCGATCGGCTCCCACTGCCAGGCGCCGGCCGGGCTCTTCTTCAGCTCCCACTCGTGGCCGAACAGAAGATCGAAATAGCCCATGTCGAACTGCGTGGGATTGGTGGTCCACGCGCCCTCGAGGCCCGAGGTCACGGCGTTGGCCGCCTTGCCATCCATGTTCGGGTTGTGCCACCCGAAGCCCTGTGCCTCGACGTCGGCGGCCTCGGGCTCCGGTCCCAGTGCCTCGGCGTCGCCGTTACCGTGGGTCTTGCCGACGGTGTGACCGCCGGCGGTCAGGGCCGCGGTCTCCTCGTCGTTCATGGCCATGCGCGCGAAGGTCGCACGCACCTGCTCGGCGGTCTTCTGGGGATCGGGCTTGCCGTTCACCCCTTCGGGGTTCACGTAGATCAGACCCATCTGCACCGCTGCCAGCGGGTTCTCCATGGTGTCCGGCTTGTCGACGTTCTCGTACCGGCTGTCCGACGGTGCCAGCCACTCCTTCTCTGCGCCCCAGTAGATGTCCTTCTCGGGGTGCCAGATGTCTTCGCGGCCGTAGGAGAACCCGAAGGTCTCGAAGCCCATCGACTCGTAGGCGACGTTGCCGGCCAGGATGAACAGGTCGGCCCAGCTGACCTTGTTGCCGTACTTCTTCTTGAGCGGCCACAACAGGCGACGCGCCTTGTCCAGGTTGCCGTTGTCCGGCCAGGAATTGATGGGAGCGAAGCGCTGGTTGCCGGTGCCGCCGCCACCACGGCCGTCGGCGATGCGGTAGGTGCCCGCAGCGTGCCACGCCAGGCGGATCATCAGGCCGCCGTAGTGGCCCCAGTCGGCCGGCCACCAGTCCTGGCTGTCGGTCATCAGCGCGTGCATGTCGCGCTCGAGGGCTTCGTGGTCGAGCTTCTTGACCTCCTCGCGGTAGTCGAAGTCCTCGCCCATCGGGTCGGTCTTGCGATCGTGCTGGTGGAGGATGTCCAGGTTCAGGGACTCCGGCCACCAGGCGACCACATCGGCCTTCTCCTGTGTGTTGGACCCGTGCATCACTGGGCACTTGCCTGTGCTCTGCTGATCACCCACGTGCGCTTCCTTCCTGTTTTCGGTGGGGAGCCGTCCACTCCTCCGAGAACGGCGGACCGCCCGGGTAGAGTTCCGCCCGGCCGACCCGGGGCACCGATCTCGCTCACCGGACGACCCGCGCCCCCGCGTTTCCTACGCGCCCTCCCCATGTGTACGAAAAAAGGTGCCGGACTGCCGACCGGCAGCGACGAGAGGCGGGGGTCGGGAGGCGTCCGCAGACGACCCGCGCCGAACTCGAGAGCGAAGCCGGTCCCAGAGATCGCGGAACCCACTACGCTCGGCATGATCGGTCACGAAGTAGTCCAGACCGAGACTCTCGAGCGGACCGAGGAAGACTGCCTGCAGATCGATCCCGTCGGCCACGCATCGCCTCCCGCACGGCTTCTTCGATCCGAGCGTCCGTCCGATCGGGATGCGTGGACCGCAGCGACGCTACGAGAAACGCTGACGATTCGTCCATGGCCTGATGTCGAGCGCGGATCGATGCATCGATCCCCACCAACCGTTCCGTGGCCGCTATCCCCCGCGCAATTCCGCTTCCAGTTCTTCCAGCGTCTTGTTCTTGGTCTCCGGCACCAACCAGAGGACCAGCGCGAAGAACAACAGCGCGAACAGGGCATAGCCCAGAAAGGTATTGGCCGCGCCGGTGTTGTTCAGTTGCCAGGGGAAGATGAACTGCACGCCGAAACTCACCGCGCTGTTCACCGTGCCGGTCACGGCCATGGCGACGCCACGCACCCGATTGGGAAAGATCTCGGGCAGCATCACCCACATCACGGGCCCCAGGGACACGGCGAACGATGCGACGAAGGCGAGGATGCCGATCAGGACCAGTACGGGATCGATCGCGATGGCCGACTGGATCAAGTCGCTCTGCAGGCGACGGGTCTCCTCGGCGCCGATCGCCTCCACGAGGGCCTGCTTGAAGAGCACGTCGTTGTCGTAGTCCACACCCAGCATCGGCTGCAGCTGGGCGGCGACGTCCTGGTTCTCGAGCTGCGCCACCGCGTCCGGCTCCAGCCGATACTCCGCCTGGTGGAAACTCCAGCTGCAGAGCAGCATGCTGAACAGGATGCCGCCGAGCCCGATCAGGAGGAGCGGTTTGCGCCCCATCCGGTCGATGAGCACCATCGACACCAACGTGAAGATCACGTTGACGACGCCCACCACCACGGCCTGCGCGAACGCCGCGTTGGTCCCGATGCCGCTCTGTTCGAAGATGCTCGGGGCATAGAAGAAGACCACGTTGATGCCGGTGATCTGTTGCCCCACCGCCAGCACCAGTCCGACCACCAGCGACATGCGGAGCGTCGGGCCGAACACGGTGCGGATCCGGGCACCGAGAGACGGTGCATCGCCGTGAGAGCTCTCGATGATGTCGGCGACTTCCTCGTCCAGTGACTTGTCCAGGGTGAGGTGCTGCAGAACGGCGCGACCGCGCTCCTCGTGGCCATTGATGATCAGCCAGCGGGGGCTCTCGGGCACGAAGAAGAGGGCGATCAACCACAGTCCGGCGGGCAGGATCTCGAGCCCGAGCATCCAGCGCCAGGTGTTGTCGACGATGCCCAACTCGCTCGCCCACGTCGCTCCGCTCTCGGCCGCTCCCAGCAGGAAATAGTTGGCGAAGTACGCCGCCGAGAATCCGAGAACGATGTTGAGCTGGTTGAAGGAGACCAGCCGTCCACGGTGCTTGGCCGGGGCGACCTCGGAGATGTACATGGGAGCCAGCGCCAGCGAGGCGAACGCCATCCCGCCCAGGAACCTGGCCGCCACCAGCATTTCGAAGGACTGGGCCAGGGCCGACGACACGGCGGACACCAGGTAGAGCGCCGCGACGATCCGCAACATCGTTCGTCGCCCGTACAGGTCGCTGAGCGGGCCGGCGGCGAGTGCGGTGAGGATGCCGCCCAGCGTGGGCGCGCCCACCACGAGGCCGAGCTGGAAATCGCTGAGATCGAACTCCGCGGTGACGAACCGGATCGCCCCCGAAATGACGGACGCGTCGAAGCCGAAGATGAACCCGCCCAGCGAGATGACCAGGGCGAGGCGGATGGTGTGGGCCGTGGATCTCTGCATTTCTCGATTCCGTCGACGGGAGGACCGAGGCCGGAGTGTAGGGCCTTCTGGCGGTTTCCGCACGTGGACGGAGCTCCGATTCGACACGACAGACACATGGAACGGGTTGATCCGCGGTAGCGTCCATCTTGCCCTGGGCTTGGTGGTTGGAGTGGCCACGGCGTCGGGAGGCGCGGTATCATCCGAGCCACTGGGCATCGGATCACGCGCTCGAGAGTGAGGAGTCGCGCATGAGACGTATGCTGGCCTTTGCGTTCGCATTCTCCTTGTTTCCTGCGCTCGCGACCGCGGATGGCTGTCCTTTCTGGCCGAAGCATCGCGAGGTGGACGTTCCGGCATCAGGATTCGTCGTGCTCGGATGGAACGCCACGCCCTCGACATGTGACCACGACACGTTGGGCCGGTGGGTCAAGGAGAGTGGTCCGGACCACGATCTCTTCTTGCACCTCGACGGGCCGCACGGCAGCCATCGAGACTGGACGGTCCACGTGGGCATCGGGCCGACCGGGTCCGAAGCGCCAGAGCGTGGTGTCTCCTTCGAGTCGAGTACCGTGGCGTGGGGCACGAGCGCCGACTTCCGGGGAGTGCGCCTGCCGTGGCTCGAGGACGTCGACGGCGACGGTCGCGTCGAGGTCATCGTGTGGGACAGCGTTTCGGTTCTCTCAGGTGACGACGAGACGCCACCGCAGTTCCCCGCCGCCCTCGTGGGCTGGGCCTACGAGATCACGACGGACGCGCGACTCGTGAGCGATTGGCCGGCCACTCGACGGACCATGGTCGACATCTCCGATGTGTACCGGAGAACGGCGCGCTCCCCCGACGCGCGCCACTCGTATGGATACGCGGCGCGGTTCGCGCGGCGCCTCGACGAATTCTCTCGCGGTCGCTGCTGTCCCGGGCATGCCGAGGTCTTCCGTTCCGCGAGCGACTACGCCGTGGCCGTGTCCGATGTCGACGAGCGGCGCGCGGAGTTGGCAGAGGTCGAGCGCGATGAGGCGACCTTCGAGAAAGCGGGGACCCTGCTTTGCAAGTCGATCGTCGACCGGTTGGCGCCCTTCTGGTACGGCACGCCCTGGTCGTATTCCGGGACCACGCAGGTGCCGGGTGAAGGCACGATCGCGTGCGGCTATTTCGTCACCACGTTGTTGCGCGACGCGGGCTTCGACATCCCGCGTGTGCGATGGGCGCAGGAAGCGTCGGAGACGATGATTCGTGCGCTCGTGGCGCCGCATCAAGTCCGCCGCTTCTCGCAGGTGCCGTTCGAGGACTTCCTCGCGGCCGTCGAGGAGTGGGGGACGGGGCTCTACCTGGTCGGGCTCGACAACCACGTGGCGTTCCTGGCGGTCGATGCACGAGGGGTGCGCATGCTCCACAGCTCGTTCGTTGCGCCCACGTGTGCGGTCGACGAGGATGCAGCCACGTCGTCGGTGCTGGCGAACTCGCGGTATCGCGTGGTGGGAAAGCTCACGGAGGATCGCCAGCTGCTTGCGGCGTGGCTGGACGGAGTCGCGGTCGCGGACTGAGGGGCGCTGGCGAGTCTTCTGGTCCACGTCGACGGCTGGTCGTCCTGGCACGAGGAAAGTGTCACGAGCCAGCTCGCGAATCGTGCGGAAGCCACCACCTACCGTGAACCGAAGAACGCCTGGTCGAAGGAATCGAAGAGCTTCGACTGGTTGGTCGACAATGCAGCGGTGCCACGTGACCTGACGCAACTCGAGTTCGTGACGGGCGCGCCGGAACCAGAAGACTTCGTGCGCATCGTGACCGCCGTACTGGAATTCTTCGATGTGATCGATCACGATTGAGGAGAGTGGCGTCATGACGGCACAGATTCCGGAAACCTTGATCCTCGACGGCGAGGCCGTCGCCATGACTTGTTGTCCCGGGATTCCCGAGGACCACCCTCGGATCGTAGCGAGACACGGGAGAGGCCGAGAGCATTCCGGGCCCGAAGAGGCCTTCATCGTGACCACGGCATGCTGGCGCGGGTACCGCGGAACCTGGGAGATCACCGACGGCGGGCTGTACCTCGTCGGACTCGTCGGACGAATACGAGGAGGAGATCCTCATCGAAGTCGAGAAAGGGTGCGTGGTCGGCGAGCGATCGGTCGACAACCGCGGGAAGCAGTACGATCTTCACGCTCGGGCCCTGGACAACCTCCCTGGCGGTGAAAGCGATGCGAGCGGAGGCCTGGCCCATCGCCGATGGAAGCCACCAGGCGAGGGTCGTGATTGATCTCGTAATGGCGGCGGCAGACCTTCCTGGTCGCACCCGACAGACCGATCGTCTCCGGGCGTTGTCTCTCGGTGAAGCCATATCCTCGATATGCCGGGATTCGGATCGTCAGCCGCCAACGGATGACAACAGCGAATGTCAGCCCCCAGGGACTGACATTTGGCTTCGTCAGCCCGAGCCGACTGACGACCTCCCGCCCAGCCTTTTCGAATGTATTCGTACGCCGCCCGAGCGTGCACTCGACTTCGAGCCCAGAGCTGCGACCGAATCTTCCCGGACGTCGCAGGGACCCGCTGGTCGAGTGCCGGCTCCACCGCGGAACATCCCCAACCGTCACCGCGCCCTGACGCCCACGGCCGTCACTCCTCCCGCTCGTCCATCATCCGCTGCAGCTGGTCGAGCTCGCCCTGCACTTCCTGCTTCCAGGCGTTCCAGGTCTCCTGGGTCTGCGACTCGGCCTCGTGCATCCGCCGGCGCATGCGGTCGCGGGCCTCCTCGAGGCGGGCGGTGCGCTCGTCGGAGTGCATGCCTCCGTGGCCGTCGCCGCCGTGCATGGAGTCGATCTCCATCTCGACCTGTTCCACGCGCTGTTGCATGGACTCCATCATCCGTTCGCGTTCCTCTTGCCAGCTGCCGTCGTCGTCGCCGCCACAGCCGATCGTGAACACGAGCGCGAGTGCGAGGATCGTGGGAAGGATGCGCATGACGTGCCTCCGGGATGGGTGGGCGGTCTCCAGGACCGGGTGCACCGACGGTGACGCCTGCGGCACGCGACGGGCATGGGTGGAATCCCGAGCCGGGGATCGGTGAGGGGGTGATTCCCCACCTCGGCGGGCCGTGCGGGCGGTGGCCAGACGCACCGGGGGCAGGCATCATGGATCCATGCAGCGCGCGAAGGGACAACGCGGCCGCTGGGCCTTCCTGTCGTTGGCGGCACTGGGCGTCGTGTACGGCGACATCGGTACGAGTCCGCTGTACGCGGTGCGCGAGTGCTTCTACGGGCACTACGGGGTGGAGCCGGTCGAGGCGAACGTGCTGGGCGTGCTGTCGCTGGTGACGTGGTCGCTGCTGTTCGTCATCTCGCTCAAGTATCTGGTGTTCGTGCTGCGCGCCGACTACGACGGCGAGGGTGGAATCCTGGCCCTCATGGAACTGGTGTTGCGCCGCAGCGAGGGGCGCGGCCGGAGCTGGATCCTGATGCTCGGAATCTTCGGGGCGTCGTTGCTGTACGGCGACGGCATCATCACCCCGGCGATCTCGGTCCTGAGCGCCGTCGAGGGGCTGGAGGTGGTCACGCCGGGGCTCGGCGTGTGGGTGGTTCCCATCACGGTGGGCATCCTGGTGGCGCTGTTCGCGGTGCAGCGCACGGGGACGGCCGGCGTGGGGCGGTGGTTCGGGCCGATCATGCTGGTGTGGTTCGCCACCCTGGCCGCGCTGGGCGTGGCGTCGGTGCTCGACGAACCCGGGGTGCTGCGCGGGCTGGATCCGCGCCACGGAGTGCAGTTCCTCGTCGCGAACGGCATGACCGGCCTCACCATCCTCGGCATCGTCTTCCTGGTGGTGACCGGCGGCGAGGCGCTCTACGCCGACCTGGGGCACTTCGGGACCTTTCCGATCCGTCTGAGCTGGCACCTGGTCGTGCTGCCGTCGTTGTTGCTGAACTACTTCGGGCAGGGCGCGCTGATCCTCGGTGGGGGCGCCGAGATCCACCATCCCTTCTACCAGCTGGTCCCGGCGTGGGGAATGGGGCCGATGGTCGTGCTGGCCACCGCCGCGACGGTGATCGCGTCGCAGGCGATCATCTCGGGGGCGTTCTCGCTGTCGTACCAGGCCATGCAGCTCGGATACCTGCCACGCCTGGCGGTGCGGCACACCTCGGCCACCGAGCGCGGACAGATCTACGTGCCCAGCGTGAACTGGATGCTACTGGTGGCCACGGTGGCCCTGGTGCTGGGCTTCCGGACGTCCGGGGCGCTGGCCTCGGCCTACGGGGTGGCGATCGCCACCACCATGGTGATCACCACGCTGGTGCTCTACGCCGCGCTGCGGGGTGTGTTCGGGTGGAGGCGCAGCGCGGCCCTGGCCCTGTGCGGGTTCTTCGTCGTCTTCGACCTGGCCTACTTCGCGGCAAACATGCTCAAGTTCGCCGACGGGGGATGGGTGCCGCTGCTGGTGGCCGGCGGCGTCATGCTGCTGATGACCACCTGGCGGCGCGGGCGGGCGATCGAACGGCGCCGGATCCGCGACCTCGCGGTCGATCCCGTGCAGCACCTGGCCGACATCGGCGGCGGCGGGACCTACCGACGGGTGCCGGGGACGGCCGTCTACCTCTCGCACACCGCCACCGGAACGCCGCGGACGCTGGTCGACAACCTCGAGCACAATCACGCCCTGCACCGCCGCGTGGTGCTGTTCACCGTGCGCACGGTGCGGCGGCCGTGGACGGCCGACGACGATCGGCTGCGCGTGGAGCGGCTGCGCGACGACCTGCACCGGCTGGTCGCGCACGTGGGCTTCCTGGAACGGATCGACGTGCCCGCGCTGCTGGCCCAGGCCGACCGGGAGTTCGACCTCGACCTGGATCTCGACGGCCTGACCTACTTCGTCGGCGACGAGTTCCACGTCCCCACGCCCGAACTGGGCATGGACCAGCTCCGCTCGCACCTGTACGCCTGGCTCGCCCGCAACCAGCACCGCGTGACCCGCTTCTACCACCTGCCGGCCGACCAGGTGATCGAGCTGGGGCGCAGGGTGTCGGTCTGAGCATCCGAGCGCAGTTCCGTTGTGGTCGGCGGCGGGTCGACTGGCTATCCTGCGGCCTCCTCTCGGACGGATCGATCCATGCGCGGCACACGGGGCGTTCTGCAGAACATCGGGATCCTGGCCTTCGGTCAGGCGGCGAGCCAGGCGCTCGGCGTGGTCGCGCTCGTGTTCCTGGCGCGGCACCTGGGCACGCACTGGTTCGGGGTCGTCCAGATCGGCGTGACCTTCATGACCTACACGCTGATCGTGGCCGAGTGGGGGATGATCTCGACCGGCATCCGCGGGGTGTCGCGTCTCGACGACCAGGGCGCCGTGCGGCGCTACGTGCGCACCCACATGGGCCTGATGGCCGTGCAGGCGCTGGTGGTGCTGACGATCGGTGCGGTGGTGCTGCCGCGTCTGCCCTTCGTGCGGGAGGATCCGGTCGTCTTCTGGATCTACCTGCTGTCGGTCGTTCCCCAGGTCTTCCTGCTGAGCTGGGCCGCGGCGGGTCTGGAACGCATGACCTGGGTGGGAGCGGCGAAGATCGCGCGCGCGGGTCTGTACGCCGTGTTCGTGCTCGCCCTCTTGATCCCGCTGGAGCAGCTCACGGGACTCGCGCCGCAGCGGATCGTTCCGGCCCTGTACCTGCTCGCCCTGACCGGTGCCGCGCTGATCGTCGGCATTCCCCTCTCGCGCTGGATCGGAGGAGCGCCGCTGCCGGTGTTGCCCACGCTGGCGGAGGCGCGGGAGCGGTGGCGGCAGGCGACGCCGATCGCGGCGAGCGTGATCGTGCTGCGCGTGCTCGTGAGCATCGACCTGATCGTGCTCGGCGTGCTCGCCACGCCCGAGGTGGCGGGCAACTACGCGGCCGCGTCGCGGATCATCGCGCTGCTGGTGGTGGCGATCGAGGTGTTGTGGTCGGCGCTGCTGCCGCGCTTCAGCCGCCTGGCGAAGCTCGATCCCGCCGGCCATCGCCGCGCCTTCAACCTGTACTTCGGTTTCGTGTGCGCGGCGCTGCTGCCGGTGGCGGTGGGTGGATCCCTGGTGGCCGACGACCTGATGGCCGTGCTGTACGGGGCGCAGTTCCCCGACGCGGGACCGGTGTTCTCGGTGCTGATCGTGAGCACCAGCCTGCTGGCCCTGGGCATGTTCCTGGGCAATGCGCTGATCAGCGAGAACCGGCAGTCGCGCTACGTGCCGGCGGTGGTGGTCGGAGCGGTGGTCGCGGTGGTCGGGGCGTGGCTGCTCGTGCCGCGTCTGGGCGGAATCGGGGCCGCCTTCGGCATGGCGGCCGGACACACCCTGCTGTTCGTGGGCCTGGTCGGCACCTTCCTGCCGCGCTTCGACCGGTCCTTCGTGCGCACGATCATGGTCCTGCTCCCGGCACTGGCCGTCATGGCGGTGGTGGTGGAGCTGCTGGGTGACGCGCACGTCTTCGTGCGGGTGGTCGCCGGCGGCGTGACGTACGGCGCGCTGGCGCTGTGGCCCCTGCGTGGGCTGCTGCGGACGCATCGCACGACCGGGCCGGGATCGGCGCCCTGAGCGCTTCGGCAGCCTGGCGTGCCCCGCGCCCCTGTGCTACTTTCCGCGCCTCATGATCGAGCGGTACCAGACCCCAGAGATGGCCGGCCTGTGGGCCGACGACGGGCGCTTCGAGATCTGGCGCGACGTCGAGGTCGCCGCCTGCGAAGCCCTGGCCGAGCTGGGGGAGATCCCCGCCGAGGCCGCCCGGACGATCCGCGAGAAGGCGGGCTTCGACGTCGCCCGCATCCACGAGATCGAGGCGACGACCAATCACGACGTCATCGCCTTCCTCACCAGCATGGCCGAGCACATCGGCCCCGACTCGCGCTGGGTCCACCTGGGCATGACCAGCTCGGACCTGCTCGACACCACGCTGGCCGTGCAGTGCAAGCGGGCCGGGGAGCTGATCCTCGAGGAACTCGACCGGCTGATCACGGCGACGACCGCGCGCGCGGTCGAGCACAAGCGCACCGTGATGATCGGCCGCAGTCACGGCGTGCACGCCGAACCCACGACCTTCGGCCTGAAGCTGCTGGTGTGGGTCGACGAGCTGAAGCGTGACCGCGCGCGCCTGACCGCGGCGATCGAGCGTGTGGCGGTGGGGCAGATCAGCGGGCCGGTGGGGACCTTCGCGCACATCGCGCCCGAGGTCGAAGCCCGCGTCTGCGCGCACTTCGGCCTGGGCGTGAGTCCGGTGAGCACGCAGGTCGTCCAGCGCGATCGCCACGCCGAGTTCCTCAACGCCATCGCCCTGTGCGGGGCCACGCTCGAGACCATGGCGATCGAGGTCCGCCATCTGCAGCGCACCGAGGTGCGCGAGGCCGAGGAACCCTTCGGCAAGGGCCAGAAGGGCAGCTCGGCCATGCCGCACAAGCGCAATCCCATCCTGTGCGAGCGGCTCACCGGCATGGCGCGTCTGCTGCGCACGAACGCGCAGGCGGCGATCGAGAACGTCGCGCTCTGGCACGAGCGCGACATCAGCCACTCGAGCGTGGAGCGGGTGATCCTGCCCGACTCGACCACGCTGCTGCACTACATGCTGCGCAAGACCGTGCCCTTGATCGAAGGACTGCGCGTGTTCCCCGAGCGGATGCGCGAGAACCTGGAGTCGACGGGCGGCCTGTACCACAGCGGTGCGATCCTGCTGGCGCTCGCCCGCGAGGGGCTGACCCGCGAGGAGGCCTACCGCATCGTGCAGGCGGCGGCCATGCGCAGCTGGGAGGAGGGGCGACCCTTCGAGGAGGTCGCCCGCGCCGACGAGGAACTCGCCCGACACCTCGACGCCGACGCCCTCGACGCCTGCTTCGACCTGCAACGACACCTGCGTCACGTCGACACCATCTTCGCCCGCGTCCTCGGCGACGAGGGCGCGGCGCACTAGCACCCACGGGCGCGCGGGGGAGCGCCGGGGGCGCTCCCGACCCCCGCGCCCGCCGACCGGAGGCCCGTCCTCTTGATCGTCTCGGTTTCCGAACTCGACGACGCCGCGCTGCGCGACGCATTGCGCGAGCTGTCGATCACCATGTCGCTGAGCGAGGCGCGGAAGGTGGCCGAGCTGATCGGCCGCGATCCGACCGACACCGAGCTCACCCTCTTCGACACCATGTGGAGCGAGCACTGCTCGTACAAGAGCAGCCGCCGCGTGCTGAAGCAGCATCTGCCCACGGAGGCCGGCAACGTGATCGTGCCGGTGGGCGAGGACGCCGGCGTGATCCGCTTCGGCGAGATCGACGGCGTACGCTACGGCATCGTCGTGGCCCACGAGAGCCACAACCACCCCTCGCAGGTCATGCCCGTCGAGGGCGCGGCCACCGGGATCGGCGGCGTGGTCCGCGACGTCTACTGCATGGGTGCCGACGTGATCGGCGTGCTCGACCCGTTGCGCTTCGGCGATCCCGAGGGCGCGCAGTCCGAGCGCAGTGTCGAGATCATGCGCGAGGTCATGGAGGGCATCGCCATGTACGGCAACGCCCTCGGCGTGCCGAACCTCGGTGGCGACGTGGTCTTCGACGCCTGCTACGACGACAACTGCCTGGTGAACGTGGTGGCGATCGGTGTGGTACGCGAGGACCACATCGTGCACAGCCGCGTGCCGAAGGAGGCCGCCGACGAGCCCTACGACCTGATCCTCGTCGGCAAGCCCACCGACTGGAGCGGCATGGGCGGCGCCGCCTTCGCCAGCGCCGACCTCGACCACGCGGCCGCGCTCGACAACAAGGGCAGCGTGCAGGTCGCCGATCCCTTCCTCAAGCGCGTGCTGGTGGTGGCCAACCGCGCCGTGCTCGAGTTCTGCCGCGAGCAGGACGTGACGATCGGCTTCAAGGATCTCGGCGCGGGTGGCATCGCCTGTGTGAGCAGCGAGCTGGCCGACGCCGGCGGCTTCGGCATCGAGCTCGACCTGGCCCACGCCAACCTCGCCGAGGGCGACCTTCCCGACCGCGTGGCCGCCTGCAGCGAGACCCAGGAACGCTTCGCCCTGGCCGTGCCGCAGCGCCTGACCGACGACGTGCTGCGCATCTACAACGAGACCTACGAGATCGGCGCCATGTACGACGGCGCCGGCGCCGTGCGTCTGGGACGCATCCTGCCGCCGCAGGACGGCGAGCCCCGCATGTACCGCCTGAAGCGCGGCGACGAGGTCCTCGTGGACGTCCCGGTGGAGCTGATCACCGAGGGCATCCGCTACGACCGCCCGGCCAACCCGCGCCAGCCCGACTTCAGCGAGCATCCCCTGCTGACCGAGGGGCGCGACGTCACGGCCGTGCTGCCGCAGCTGCTCGGTAGTCCGCATCTATGCAGCCGCCGCGAGCTCTACCAGCACTACGACAGCGAGGTGCAGGGCCGCACGGCGATGAAGCCGGGCAACGCCGACGCCGGGCTGACGATTCCCGTGCCCGGACACGCCGCAGGACTGGCCGTGACCGTCGACGGCAACCCGCGCGTGGCGCGCGTGGACCCCTATCTCGGCGGTGTTCACGCAGTGGTGGAGGCGGCCCGGAACCTGGCCTGCGTGGGCGGTGTTCCAGCGGCCGTGACCGACTGCCTGAACTTCGGCAACCCCGAGAACCCCGAGGTCTTCCACGACTTCGAACTCGGGGTGCAGGGGATCGGCGACGCCTGCCGCGGCCTCGGCCGCATCGACGCCGAGGGCGAGCCGCTGCCCGTGGTGAGCGGCAACGTGAGCTTCTACAACCAGAGCAGTTCGGGCAGCGCCGTCGCGCCCTCGCCGATCGTGTGCGGCCTGGGCATCGTGAGCGACGTGGGACGCAGCCGCAGCCTGTCGCTGAAGACCGCGGGCAATCCGATCTTTCGCGTGGGTGCGTTCACGCCCGAACTCGGGGGCAGCGTGGTGGCCCACGTTCTCGATCCCGACTGGCGCGGGGCGCCGCCACCGGTGGACTTCGAGGCGCTGCGCGCCGAGATCCGCACCGTGCTCGAGGCCTACCACCAGCAGTGGGCGCAGGCGATCCACGACGTGAGCGAGGGTGGCACCGTGGTCGCGGTCGCCGAGATGGCCCTCGGACCCAACGGCGATCTGCGGCGCGGCGCGCGGATCGACCTGGGTGCCTTCGCCGGAGCCCACGGGGACTTCGCCGCCGCCTTCGGCGAGAGCGGCGCCTTCCTGGTGGAGGTCGACGCCGATTCCGCCGCGGCCTTCGAAGAGGCCGTCGCGCGGCACGGGGCCTCGTTCGCGCGGATCGGCGAGGTGACCGACGAATCCACGCTGCGGGTCGACGGCCTGCAGCAGGGCGGCGTCATGTGGTCGCTCGACGAGCTCGCCGACGTGCGCGAGCTCACCATGCCGCGGCTCTTGAACCGCCGTGCGGACGAAGGAGGTGCGGCGTGAGCGACATCCGGATCGGCGTCCTGCAGTTCCCCGGTCTGAACTGCGAGGACGAGACCGTGCGCGCCCTGGGGTTCGCGGGTCTGACCGGCGAGATCGTCCGCTGGAACGAACCGGGCAGCCGCCTG
>DATFKK010000102.1 GCA_035268685.1 Candidatus Krumholzibacteriia bacterium
TGGCCTTCGCCTTCTCGGTGGCCAAGGGTGTGGGCGGGTACCAACGGCTCCGCGATCAGGTGATCGAACCCTTCCTGGTGTCGAACCTGGGCCCGGATACCGTCGACGCACCCCAGGCGATCCGATCGCTGCACGACGCGATCGACAAGGTCCTCGAGCTGGTTTCGGCCACCGACGTCGGCAGCCTCGGCGCCCTGGGTCTGACCGTGCTCGTCCTGGCCGTGATCCGGGTGCTGAGCGGCGTCGAGGATGCCTTCAACCGGATCTGGGGCGCCGAACGGGCCCGCAGCTGGGTCCGCAGGCTGTCCGACTACATCAGTCTGGCCGTGGCCACACCACTGCTCGTCCTGCTCGCGGTCGGGTTCACCACCGCGGCCCAGAACACCGAGCTGGTCCAGAGCATCCGGGAACAGCCGGCCCTCGGGGAGCTGCTCGACACCCTGTTCGAGCTGACTCCGCTCGCAGCGATGTGGATCGGGCTGACGCTGCTCTACCTGATCCTGCCCAACACCCGGGTCAAACCCACGTCGGCCGCCCTCGGCGGGCTCGTCGGAGCCTTCCTGTGGCAGTTGGCGCAGATCGGCCACGTGAAGTTCCAGATCGGGATGGCCAACTACAACGCCATCTACGCCAGCTTCGCGGCCTTCCCGATCTTCCTCGTGTGGATCTACGTGTCGTGGGTCACGGTGATGTTCGGCGCCGAGTTCGCCCACGCCCACCAGGGGGCCCGCTACCACCGCATGCTGAAGAACCTGGGGCTCGACCTGCGCCGCGAGCGCGACCTGCTGATCCTGCGCGGCTGCACGGAGATCACGCGGGCCTTCCTGGCGGGTCGCGGGCCGGCGCGGCGCGGCAAGGTGGCCGAGTTGCTGCAGGTGCCCCCGTCGAGGCTGGCCGAGGAGATGGAGCCCGTGATCGATGCGGGGATCGTGGTCGACACGATCGTCGAGGACGAGCCGGCCTGGAGTCTGGGTCGCGACCCCTCCGCTACCACCATGAGCGACGTGCTCGCGGCCGTCCACGGCATGAATGCCCGGCGTGGGAAGGAATCCGACGCCGTCCTCAGCGCCTATCGCCGACTGCTCCGATCGCTGACCGGCTCGGAGGCGAACCTCGACCTGACCACGCTCACCCGCCGATCCGAGGGCGCTCCCACCGACGGATCGTGAACGCCGGCGACAGGCGGCCCTTCGTCGGGCACCGCGACAGCACTGGTCCCCTCGGACGGGGCGCGCACGATGGGGGCTTCGCGTGACCGGCCCGGGGCACCGAACAGCGCGAATCTGCTTGCCAGCCTCCGAGGTGACGCCCAAGCTCGGAAGCACTCCTGAGCGCTCCCGACGCCCCGAAGGAGTTCATCGTGGTCCCGAACGATCTGCAGCGGAGCTCGACACCCGAGGACGCCCGCGCCTTCTTCGATCTCGTCGACGAGGTCCGCGCCCTGTTCCACCGACTGCGTGCAGCCGGCGACGCCATGCTGGCCGACGAGGGGATCAACGCCGGCCAGCGCGGACTGCTGTTCGACATTGCACGGGACGATCGGCAGACGGTCCCCGATCTCGCCCGCAAGCGCCCCGTGTCGCGCCAGAGCGTCCAGACCCAGATGGACCACCTGATCGAGCGCGGTCTCGTGGAACGCCGTGAGAACCCCGAACACAAGACGGCGTGGCTGCACTCCCTGACCGACGAGGGCCGAGCCACGGTCGACCGCGTCCGCCGCCGCGAACTCCGCTGGGTGGAACGTGCGGGACTGCCGGTTCCCGTCACCGACCTCGATCGCGCCCGCAACGTGCTCGCACAGGTCCGCGAGCACGTCGAACTCGAAGGTCCCTGACCCGGGGGGAAACGTCGATGAAGGACTTCCTGCGTCACTGGTTGGTGACCTCGATCGCCCTGGCCGTCACCGCGTGGCTGCTGGCCGGCGTCGAGGTCCGCTCGCTGGCCGCGCTCGCCGTGGCGGCCATCGTCATGGGCTTCCTGAATGCGGTGGTCAAGCCGGTGGTCGTGCTGTTGACGCTGCCCCTGACCGTGCTCACGCTGGGCCTGTTCTACCTGATCCTCAACGGAATGTTCTTCGCCCTCGCGGCCTGGCTCGTGCCCGGCTTCTCGGTGGCATCGATCGGCTGGGGTATCGGCGGTGCGATCGTCATGTGGCTGGTGTCGACCTTCGTCGGCAGTCTGGTGCGACCCTCCCCCGACGAGGAATACGGGCCGCACTTCCACGATCGCTACTGAACGGCCTCGAGGTAGCGCAGACCCGTGGAGATCGGCAGACCGTCCGGATCACTCTTCTCGATCGCGAGAAGGTCCTCACGCAGTTTCGCCTGCAGTTCCGGCTCACGATCCACCTTCTGCAACGACTCGAGCAGGTTCCAGCGGAGCAGCCATTCGTCGGGATGCTCCGACAACTCGGCTTCGATGCGCCGGAAGCCGTCGGTCAGATCGGGCGCGTGGGGGTTCTCCCAGAGGCGCAGGGCTTCGCGGTAGAGGTGCAGCACGGCGCCCTCCTCGGCCGCGGTCTCGTTGTCCTTCGGGCGCGGGGCGGTGGCGTGCGAGAACTCGGTCGCCGGGTGGTAGTCGGGATCGGCGGGACCGGCGAAGCAGCTCACCACGTCCTCGCCCACGGCCACGTCGTAGCGTCCCCGGTCGGGAGCGAAGAGCACGCGGTCGCCCAGGCGGGCACGGGCTTCCTCGAGCGTGAAGACCCGCAGACGGCCCGACTCGTCGCACTGCGTGCGGGTGAGGCGGCCCTCGACCTCCACTCCGCTGCGGTAGCGCAGGTGCAGACGCCCGTCCTGCTGCAGGGACTCGAGGTCCTCGGCGGTCATCTCGCCGAGCGCTCGGCCGTCGTCGAGCCGACCGAAGGGCGTGCCGTAGCCCTCGCGGTGTTCGTCGCGACCCTGCTCGGGCAGGGTCGAGCCGTTCAGCGCCAGCGCGCACTCGCCGCCGAAGCGCAGGTAGGCCGGCGCGCCGTCGGCGTCGACGACCTCCTCGAGCACACCCGAGACCTGCGTGCCGTTCGAGAACTCCACGGTGCCCAGCTCCGCGGCGGCGCGCATCATCTCCAGGGCCTCGACCCCGCCCCTGCGCTGGGCCAGGCCATCGGCGAACTCGTCGAGCACGGCGTTGAGGTGCTCGAAGTCCTCGGCCACGTACAGCTGCGGCTGCGGGCGGGTGATGTCGTAGTCCATCTCGGTGCAGGCCACGCTCAGCGGAATCTTCTCGACGTGCGGCTTCAGGCACGAGGTGCTCTCGCCCAGCGAGCTGAGCAGGCCGGCACCGTAGATCTTCGGGTCGTCGACCGAGCCCACGAGGCCGTACTCCACGGTCCACCAATGCAGACGTCCGAGCCGGGCCGCCTCGGTGGTCCAGGTCACGTTCGCCTGGGCCTCCTCCAGACGCTTCTGGGCCGCCTCGATCATCTCCGGCGTGCTGTCGCGGTCCTCCTTGACCTCGCTCAGGTTCCGGATCGCCAGGTAGACCTCGTGGTCCTGCTGCGAGGCGAAAGCCTTCGCGCCGATCTCTCCGAAACGGCGCAGGAACTCGCGGTAGGTCGGGTCGGGAACGATGGGCGCGTGACCGGCCGATTCGTGGATGATGTCCGGCGCCGGCGTATAGGCCAGGTTGCGGCGGCGGCGGATCGCCGCGGCGATGGTCATGATTCCGTGTGCCTGGAACTCCTGGAAGGCACGGGGCGGAATGAAACCGTCGACGACGACCGCCCCCCAGCCGAATTCCGACAGGCCGGCGTCCATTTCCTCGATCCGCGGGATCCGCTCGACCGAGATCCCCGTCTGGGCCAGTCCGTCCACGTAGGCCGGATGCGCGGTCTCCTTCAGGCGCGCGTAGGTCTGCAGCAGGACGAAGCGCCACACCGCCTGATCGATCTCGTCGTAGGCGCCGTAGTCCTGATCGACGACGAATTGCCGCAGATGGGCCGGAATGCGATCGCGCGTGGACGACATGGAGACCTCCCGCCGGAATCGGGGTTCTGGGCTGACGCAGGGGAACCGGCCGTGGTCACGGCCACCCTCCGAACATACAAGAAGCCCGGGTCCGCGACCAAGGCCGTGGGGGACCTCCCCCTGGCCAAGCCGGCGCGTCGGTGCTTCACTCGGACGAACCGACGTTTCCACCCCGAGGACGGCCGATGAGCTGGTTGAGGACCGACCCCGTCGTGTTGCTGGGAATGCACCGCAGCGGCACCACCATGCTGGCGCGGATGCTCGACCGCCTGGGCGTGTTCCTCGGCCACCGGCTCGAGTCGAACCACGAGGCCATTGCCGTGCTCGAACTGAACGACGAGGTCCTGGCCCGCGCGCACGCCGCGTGGGACCGCCCCCTGGGGATGCTGGACCTCCTCGGCCACGGGCCCAGCACCCAGGCCGTCGTCGATTCCATGCGGACGACTCTCGACACCTTCGGCTTTCGCCGCTCCTACCTGGGTGCGACACGGCTCGGCCGCGGCCTCGGACCGGGCCCGTGGGGCTTCAAGGACCCGAGAACCACCGTGACCTGGCCCCTGTGGCTCGAGATCGCACCCGACGCCCGGCTGGTGATGATGCGCCGGCACG
The DNA here is from genome assembly GCA_035268685.1 of Candidatus Krumholzibacteriia bacterium. Lineage (NCBI taxonomy): Bacteria > Candidatus Krumholzibacteriota > Candidatus Krumholzibacteriia > Candidatus Krumholzibacteriia bacterium. The sequence goes on from DATFKK010000102.1 coordinate 4,575, forward strand.
GCGTCGACGTCGCCGCCAGCCTGTGGCGACGAGCGCGTGCACAGCTCGACGACGACGCCGCACGCTTCGCCGGCGACGCCCACATGGCCCGCTTCGCCTCGGTACGCTGTCTGGAACTCGATCGCGCCTTCGAACTGTGGGCCGAGACCGAAGAAGCCTTCGAGACACTGCGGACACGCCATCCCGACGCCGCAGTGTACGAACTGATCTACGAGGACCTCGTCACCGACCCACGCGCCGCTCTGAGCGACGTCTGCGAATTCCTGGACGTCGAGGTCGAGCCCGGCGATCTCGAGGCGGCGGCCGGCACCGCCGATCCTTCCCGTGCTCTGGCCCACCGCGACGATCCCACCCTGCGCGACTTCGCCGAGAGCGTCCTCACCCATCCCCGTCTCGCGCGGTGGGAAGCCGCGCGCTGAACCCGCTGCGAAAGGAAGCCCCGAAACCATGGCCGCGGAACAACCCCTGCTCGAACCCGTCCGTCTCGGTCCCTTCCAACTGCGCAACCGCGCCGTCATGGCTCCCATGACCCGCTCGCGGGCGATCGGCAGCATCCCGAACGACCTCATGGCTCGCTACTACGCCCAGCGTGCGGGCGCGGGTCTGATCGTGAGCGAGGGAACGGCTCCGTCACCGAACGCCCTGGGCTACCCCCGCATCCCCGGCGTCTTCAGCGAACCCCAGGTCGCGGGATGGAAGCAGGTGACGGACGCCGTGCACATGCGCGAGGGCACGATCTTCTGCCAGCTCATGCACACCGGCCGCGTCGCGCACCCGGCGAACCTGCCCGAGGGTGCGGAGGTGCTCGCTCCGTCTCCGGTTCCGATGGAGACCACGCAGATGTGGGTGGATCCCGACGGAAACCAGCCGATCCCGACCGCTCGCGCGATGAGCGACGCCGAGGTCCGCGCGACCATCGGCGAGTACGCCGGGGCGGCGCGCAAGGCCCGCGAGGCCGGCTTCGACGGCGTCGAACTGCACGGCGCCAACGGCTACCTCGTCGAGCAGTTCCTGAACCCGCACACGAACCAGCGCGACGACGACTGGGGGGGCGACGTCGAGCGACGGCTGCGTTTCGTCACCGAGGTCGCCGAGAAGACCTCCGAGGCGATCGGATCCGAGCGCGTCGGGATCCGTCTGTCACCCTACGGTGTGTTCAACGAGATGCAGCCCTACGACGAGATCGACGAGACCTACCAGAGGCTGGCCGCGATCCTGCGCGACTTCGGTCTGCTGTACGTGCACCTCGTCGACCATTCGGCCATGGGCGCGCCCCCGGTGCCCGACGCGATCAAGGCCACGATCCGCGAGACCTTCGGTGGACCCGTGATCCTGGCCGGAGGCTATGACCACGCGCGGGCCAACGCCGATCTGAACGCCGGTAAGGCCGACATGATCGCCTTCGCGCGACCCTTCCTGGCGAATCCCGATCTGCTCGAGCGCTTCGAGGCGGGAACCGCGTTGAACGAGGCCGACCCCGAGACCTTCTACACGCCCGGGGAAGTCGGATACGTGGACTACCCGACCCTCGGCTGATCCCGAGGAGGCCCCATGACCTCGATCCGTGTCGACTGCGACGACATCACCTCGCTCGACGTCGACGCCATGGTCGCCGCGGCCAACACGAGACTGGCCGGAGGCGGAGATTTCGACGGTGCGGCCCCCCACGCGGCCGGCCCCCGCCTGCTCGAGGCCTGCCGCTCGATCGCGTTCCCCGCGATCAGCTGTGGCGTCCACGGGTTCCCGGTGGAGGACCTCGCGGGCGCGGCCGCGGGCGCCGGCGGCCTGGGGTGTCATCGTTCGTCGACGATTCTCGCGTATCGATTGACATGCCTGCGGCAGGGGTCGTAGGGAACCGGGACACACCGATCGCCTCCATCGGCGTGCGTCGCCTCCCGCGAACGCTCCGATCCGGAGGTCCGACTTGAACGAACGCCGACGGATTCCGTGGTCGCCCGTGGTCCGGCTGCTCGCGACGGTCTTCGTCGCGGGATGTGCCGGCGAAGACCCGACGACGCCCCCCGGTGCCGTCGTACCCCTTCCCGTCGAGATCGCTCGCGACGAACTGTTCGCGTACTTCGATCACCTCGAGGCCGCGACCACCGATCCGACCGACCCGGTCGCTGTCCACCGGACCACGGTCGAGTTCGTCGACCGCCGGTACGCCGACCGGCCCGAAGACCGGCGGGCCGGTCTGACCTACCTGTGGAACCTCGAGGACGCGGACGTGGTCATGGACGGGCCTGTCGGGTCCGTGCCGGTGCTTCCCGCGGAGGTCGTGGACGCAGCCGACGCGGTCCTCGGTTCGACCACCGGTGTCGCCGACGTCCTGGCGTGGGTCCGGGAGCGCCGGCGATCGAGATCATCGCAGACCGGCGTCGGCGATCGGGCACGGGTGCTGGAGTGCTACTTCGCCCTGCTCGAACGCATCACGTTGTACGTGCAGTGCGTCGTCACCGACCTCCCCGCCGGATCCGACCGCCGCCGCGATCGTACGCGCTGTCTCCTGTCGACCCTCGGGAGCAGCGTGTCCGCTCTGATCGACGGCGCGCCGGTCGGTGGCACGCGGAGCTCGGCCGGATCCGGCGGAACGATCCTGGACGGCCCACCCGGTGGTGTCGTCGGCGTCCTCGGAGCTGTGGTGACACGCGCCACGGCCGGCTGTTTCCGTCCTGCGCACCCTGCTCCCGGGTGTTCCCCGATGGCACCGACCCGCGCTTCGCGCATGCTCGAGGCCGCGCACTCCGGGGAAGAATCCACACTCGACCCGACCACCACGGAGACGCCATGCAGATCGGCGACCGCGAAGTCGAGATCCACCGCCGCGACAAGGTGCTCTTTCCCGACGACGGGATCACCAAGGGCGACCTGGTGGACTACTACGCCGACGTCGCCGCGGTCGTGCTGTCGCACCTTCGCGACCGGCCGGTCGGTCTGGAGCGCTGGCCGGACGGGCTCGACGGCGAGGGCTTCGTCCAGCGCGACACCCCCGACCACTTCCCCGACTGGATCGGCACCGTGGAGTTCCCGCGACGCACCGAGGGCAGCTTCGACGCTCCGCTCGTGGAATCGGCAGCTGCGCTCGTCTATCTGGCCGACCAGGCGGTGATCACGCCGCACGCCTACCTGGCCCGCCGCGACGACCTGCGCCGTCCCGATCGCATGATCTTCGACCTCGATCCGCCGGCCGACACGCGTGACTTCGACGTGGTCCGGCGAGCGGCACTGGGTCTGCACGACCTGCTCGAGGACCTCGACCTGCCCTCGTGGGTCCAGACCACCGGTTCGAAGGGATTCCACGTGGTGGCTCCCCTCGATCGCGGTGCGCGTTTCGACGCCGTGCGGGAGTTCGCCACCGACGTGGCCCGCGTCCTCGTCGGCTCCGACGGCGACGCCTTCACGCTGGCGCAGCGAAAGGCCCGCCGCGGCGACCGCGTCTTCCTCGACACCATGCGCAACACCTACGCGGCGACGGCGGTCACGCCCTACGCCGTGCGGGCCCGCACGGGCGCGCCGGTGGCCACGCCGCTCGACTGGGACGAGGTGCGCGACGGCGCGGACCCGCGCGACTGGACCCTGCGTTCGATTCCGCGTCGCCTGGGCCAGAAAGAGGACCCGTGGGCCGGAATGGCCCGCCACGCACGCGGCCTGGATGGCCGGCGCGAGGAACTCGACGCGATGCTCGACCGCGCCGAGTCCTCCGGACGATGACTCAGCCGCGGGCGGCGTGGAAGGCCGCGAGCACCTCGGCCTCGCGCTCGGAGGGGATGCCCGCCCGCGCGGTGATCTCGG
>DATFKK010000103.1 GCA_035268685.1 Candidatus Krumholzibacteriia bacterium
GCAGATCGCGCAGGTCTACCTGGCCGCCGAGCGTCCGCGCGACGCCCTGCGCTGGCTCGAACGCGACGACGGTCGGGTGTCTCCCCGCGCGTACGAGCAGAGGCAGATGACCAAGGAGGCCTACCGCCAGCTCGGTCGGACCGACCGCGTGGAAGCGATGGTCCGGGCCGACTTCGAGCGTCATCCGGGCGTCACCGGGCTCGACGAACTGGTCGCCCTGCTCGGCGAGGACGCCCGCGCCGGACTGATCGACGAAGCGGTCGCCCGGATCGAGGCGGGCGACGACTTCGACCCGGCCATCGTCGGGTTCCTCCTCGAGGTCGGCCGCCCGGACACCGCCGCCGCCCGGGTGGTGAAGCACCGCGACAGGATCGACGGCCGGGACTGGTATGCGTGGGGCTCGGTCGCCGACGCCCTCCGCGAGGCCCACCAGCCGCTGGCCGCCACCTGCGTCACGCGCGCCCTGCTCGTGTCGATCCTCGACATCGCACGGACCAAGGCCTACGGCCACGGCCGGCGCATGTGGGCCCGGCTGATCACCCTGGCCGATGCCATCGACGACTGGCACGACGTCGAGCCCCACGCCGCCTTCGGAGAACGGCTGTACGAGCGCCACCGGCGCAAACGGAGTTTCTGGGACAAGGTGCCATCACAACAGCGTCCTTGACGCTGCACACCTCCCTCCGACAGCGTCAACCCCGCTCCCGACGCCCGAAAGCCCACCCCTCCGCGCCGATCCGCCCGGCCGCGCGGAGATCCGAGGAGGTCCCCCATGCGTCCGGAGCGCCCCCGCGCCGTCATCGCCCTGTTCCTGGTCGTCGCCGCGATCTCCGTGGCGAACACGGCCCACGCCGACACCGCCGCCGGCGGCGAAACGGAAGCCATCACCGCCGCCATCACCGCTGCCGAGTCGCTGCTCGCCGAGAACCGCATCCGCGAAGCGGCCGCGTCCTATCGCGACATCCTCGCCGACGATGCGCTGCCGGCGGTCGAACGTGCCCGCGTCTTCCGGGGACTGTTCGTCGCCTACGATGCCCTCGGCGATCCGCGGGAGTTGTCCGCGCTGGCCGAGGCGGTGGCCGCGGCTCCGGAGTATCCGGGAAACGCGATGTTGCTGCGGCACGCGTCGAGCGAGGACGGTCGGTACGGACCGGCCGGCGACTGGCCGGAACACCTGCAGCGTCTGCAGGACGTCGCGGCCGCGCATCCGGCCTTGCACGGGCCGGTCGAACTGCTCGTCTCCAGTCACCACGACGCGCGGGCCGAGTGGGACGACATGGCCACGCACGGCGACCGTGTCGGAGCGTTGTGCGACGTGATGGTCGTCGGACCCTTCGGCAACGTCGCCGGCTCGGGCATGACGCGGGTCCTGGGTCCGGAGCGAGGGATCGATCCCGATGCCGACTACCAGGGTCTCGACGGCACGCGCCTGCGCTGGATCCCGGCCTTCTGCGGTCCCTACGCGATGATCGATCTCGACGAGTTCATGGACGAGCGCCCCAATGCGCTCCTGTACACGGTGACCCACGTGCGCTCCGATCGCGATCGCGAGGCGCTCCTGCACGTCTCCGGCGCGGGTTCGTTCCGGGCGTGGTGCAACGAGGATCTCGTTCTCGACGAACCCGAGCATCGTTCGGGCCTCTACGATCTCTACGCGGTACCGATCACGCTGCGCGCGGGCTGGAACCAGATCCTGGTGAAGGCGGGCGCCGAGTTCGATCGCCTGCTCGAGCAGGTTCGCCTGACCGATCCCACCGGCCTGCCGCTGGCCCTGGAGACGAGCGCCGCCCCGCCCGACGGTTTCGACGCGATCGCGGTGGAGTCCGACCCGGAGGTGTCGCCACGGCCGTACCCGCCCGACCACTACCGTGAACGATACGCCTCGTGGCCGCTGGGTTCGGGCTTCGTCGACCGGCTGCTCCTGCTGCGCGACCTCCGGGACCTGGGGTGGGCGGAGCGCGCGCAGACCCTGCTCGACGAACTGTACGAAGAGTTCCGGGGCAGCGGCCTGGTCCACGCCGAGCGGGTGCGCCTGCTGCGGGCGCAGGATGCGCCCGAGGCCGACAACCTGGCTGCGGCGATCGCGGACTTCGCGCCCGAGATGGTCGCGTTCCGTCTCGAACAGGTGCGCGAACTCGAGGATCAGGGCGAGACCGATGCCGCCTTCGCCGCGCTCCAGGAGCTCGTGGACGAAGCACCCGACGACCTCACCCTGCAGAGCTTCCTCGGCCTGGTTCGCATGTCCCGCGGAGACAAGCGCGGCGGCTTCGAAGTGGTGGAGGCCGCGCACCGCGAGCGCCCGTACGACCGCTATCTGCAGTCGAACCTCTCGGTCGCCCTTCGCCAACTGAACCAGGGCCACCGGCTCCGTGAGGCGCTCGAGCGCTTCCACGAGCTGCGGCCCGATCGTGTCGACGTCGCCTACGAGCTCGCACACCTCGCCGCCGAGGCCGAGGACACCGAAGGCGCGCTGCGCTATCTCGACCGTGCGCTCGCCGCCAACGGACCGGCCGTGGAGATCCACCGCCAACGCGCCGAGGTCCTGCGCGACGCCGGCCGCGACGACGAAGCCCTGCAGGCCTACCTCGAGGCCCTGCTCTGGTCGCCGCAGAACGTGCGGCTGCGCAGCGAGGTGGCCGAACTCATGCTGTCGCTCGACCAGAAGGACGACGCCATCGCGCAGCTCGAGCGCGCCCTGTCGCTCGACCCCTCCGACATCGGGGTGCGCGAAACCCTCCGTCGACTGCGCGGCCAGCCACCGATGCGCGACCTCTTCCCCTCCTACGACCTCGCCACCCTGCGCGACACCGTGGACCTCGACTGGGCCGACCCGGAGGCCGGCGTGATCTACCTCTTCGACGACGTCCAGACCACGGTCTTCGAGAGCGGGGCCGACCTCACGCGGCGTCACTACGCGATCCTGATCAGCAGCGAGGCCGGCGTGGCGAACTATCGCGCGATGCAGGAGATGACCCAGCGCGGCGAGCACAGCGGCCTCGAGATCGCCCGGGCCCATCGGCCCGACGGGCAGGTGGTCGACGCCGAGGTCGGATACGGCGAACTCACCTTCACCGACCTCGGCGTGGGCGACGTCATCGAGATCCGCGTGGCCGCCCCGAGCGGCGTGGTCGCGGGGCTCGCCGGACACACGTGGACCGAGAACCGCTTCCAGCTCGAGGCGCCGTGCGCCCGCAGCCGCTTCTCGCTTCTGATCGGCGCGGACCACGACTTCGACTGGGTCGTGCACAACGGCGAGACCGAACACGACGTCGAGAGCCAGGGCGACTGGCGGCTGCACACCTGGGCCGCCCGCGAGATCCCGGCCGTGCAGTTCGAGGCGAACATGCCCCAGTCCCTGGACCACCTCTTCTGGTTGGACTTCACGACCGTCGGATCGTGGGACGACGTGGTGCGCTGGTACCGCGACGAGTCCGAGGGCCGCCTGCGTCCCACGCCGGCGATCGAGTCCCTGGTCGAAGAGCTCGACGTGGCCGACGCCCCGGACAGCGCGCGCATCCACGTCCTGGCCGATTGGGTGCGCGCGGAGATCGAGTACGAGGGCGGGCAGTTCATCGACAGCCCCACCGTGCCGCGCGCCTCCGACGACATCCTCCGCACCCGCTACGGCGACTGCAAGGACCAGGCGGCCGTGATCATCGCCGCCCTGCGGTCGATGGGCATCGACGCCGAGTTCGCGCTCGTCAACTCCCGCTTCGTGATGACGGTTCCGTACCTGCCGTCGCCGCGCTTCAGTCACGCCATCGTCCACGCGCGCACCGACGACGGCCGCGAGTACTGGATCGATCCGACCAGCGACCAGCTCGCCTTCCCGGGCATTCCCAAGGCGCTCGAGGGGATGACGGCCCTGTTGGTCGGTGACGGAGACGGCTTCACCACGATCCCGGTCGAGCCGGTCGACACCGACGGCACGGTCAGCCACTACACGGCGCGCTTCCGCGACGACGACACGCTCGAGCTCGAGGGCACCACGCGTTTCGTGGGCGAGAACGGTGCGAACCTGCGCTCGGTGTTGCGCACCATGCCCGAGCAGATCGATCGCCTGTTCGAGCAGATGCTCGGCCAGACGCACCCCGGCGTGCAGGTCGAGGACCTCCACTACGAGAAGGACGAAGCCGGTGGCAACGACGTCGTCGTCCGGTTGCGCGTGACGATCCCCTCTCCGGTGACCCGCGCCGGCGACCTGCGGATCCTGCAGGTCCCGTGGACGGGCTGGGCCATGCCCTCGCCCGCGGTGGCCACCCGCACCCGCCAGAGTCCGCTCGAGATGATCCACTGGCGCGGAACCTCGACCGAGGAACTCACCCTCGAGCTGCCCGCCGGACTCGCGCCGCTGGGCCTGGGCGATCCCGTGATCGTCGACGGCGACTTCGGGCGCTTCGAGCTCACCCGCTCGCTCGACGACGACGGCCGCCTGCACTGCACGAAGCGTTTCGTGACCGATCGCCTGCGGATCGAGGCGGACGAGTACCCCGATTTCCGCGAGTTCGTCCTGGCCGCGGTGAAGGCGGAGGAGGAACAGGTGGTGTTGAAGCGGGAGTAGGGGCCGCCGGCGAGAAATTCCGGTTTCAGTGTTCGGTTCGTCCTCCGGCGACGTCTCCGTACGTGACGGTCCGGTGTGTCCGCGCTCCGCGGGCTGCCTTCGTTCCACGTCCGGAGGATGCGCTCCATGCTGCGAGCCCTGCTGGTTCTCCTCGTCACGATGCCGCTGGCGTCGTGCGTCATGAACGATCTGGCGAGGGAGGTCGACTACCGGCCGCCCGAGGTGGAGGTGAGCGGACCGACCACGCTCGACGTCGACAACTCGAACGCATTCTACCGGGTGTTCGTGACCGACCCCGACGACGACGAGGCCGTGGCCCTGCGGGTCCTGGTCGACGACGCCGTTCTCGTGGACGAAGTGGACTACCGCGGCTCCCTCGACATCCGGGCCGGTCTGTTCCAACGAGCCCGGGAGGCGT
>DATFKK010000104.1 GCA_035268685.1 Candidatus Krumholzibacteriia bacterium
CGCGTGGTGTCGAAGTTGCCGTCGCCGTTGTGCAGGAACAACTCGATCCGCGTGGTCTCGGTGCGATGCCGCACGTCGACCCCGAAGTCGCGACCGCGGGATCCGATGGTGATCTCCGACCATCGCTCCGCGATCGCGGCCCGGTCGATGGCATCGACGCGCGTGTGGCTGGTCGGGATGTACGAGCGCGGTTGCGCACCGGCGAGGTACCCGACGCGGACCCTCCACGCGTCGGCGAAGCGGTAGAAGCCGTACAGGTCGACGCTGCTCGAGCTGCCGCCGCGGAGGTCGACGTCGTAGTGGACGCCGACGCGGTTGTCGAAGGTCACAGTCGTGCGCAAGCGAGCGCGGCGCAGACCGAACCCGAGCCGATCCTCGGCATCGCGCGTGTCGGTCTCGGCCGACCGCCCCCAGGAGAAGCGTGGCTGCAGGGTCCCGGTGAGCCGGATCTCGACGTCGCCGGCGCTGGTCCGGACGAAGTTCGGGCCGTCGTCTCCCGACGCGGGAGACGCCGCGAGCAGGGCGACGCCGAGAAACATGACGAAGCGGCGGAACGGTGCACACCGTCCGCACGGGATGGTCGGACGCATGGATCACCTCGTGTGTCGTGGAGTCGCAGGAGTCGGAGCGCGAAGGTGTGCGGAGCCGGTCCGCGCGGGACCGGCTCCGGGGATCGACCGAAAGCACTCGCTCAGTGCGAAGCGCCGCGACCGTGCTCGTACCAGGTGACCTCGCCCGTCTCGACGTCGTGCATCGCGCCGACGACCAGCAGCTTGCCCTGGTCCACCAGGTCCTTCATGACCGGGCTGCGGTCGAGGATGTTCTGGACGGTGTGGTGCACGTTGGCCTCGGCCACGGCCTGCACGAATTCGGCGTTCTTCGAGTTGCGCTCGCCCTCGAAGCCCTCGACCGAGTACATCGCGGGAGCGATGTTGCTGAGCGTGTGCGTCAGGTTGCCCAGCTCGACCTGGTCGGTGGTGCCCTTCACCGCGCCACACGAGGTGTGGCCGAGCACCACGACGACCTTGCTCCCGGCGACGGCCGTCGCGAATTCCATGCTGCCGAGGATGTCGGCGTTGACGAAGTTACCGGCCACGCGGGGCGCGAAGATGTCGCCGATGCCCTGATCGAAGACGATCTCGGGCGGCACACGCGAGTCGATGCAACCGAGGACGACGCCGAAGGGATACTGGCCGGTCGCGGTGGCCTCGACCTGATCGATCAGGTCGCGCTCGAGCATCTCTTCGTCCACGAAGCGCTGATTGCCGTCGTGCAGCATCTGCAGCGCCTCGGCCGGACTCATGTCGGCCTGCGTGGACTTCGTCTGGGTGATCGCCTCCGCGGCGATGGCGGCCGCCGGCAGCAGTAGGGCCACGGCGAGGAAACTTGCGATGGCGCAACGGGGTGCTCGGGGGAAACCCGACATGCGGTCCTCCTGGATGAAGTGGTCGCGACGACCACGATGGGCCGAGAATCGAGAAGGTCGCGCTCCAGCCGGAACCGCGCGTCCGTACAGGACGGGGCTCGGAGGCTCGGGCACGACCGTGACCAGGTGGCGCAGTCACACCGGAAATGTATTTCCCGATTTTCGTTTCGCAAGTGTGATGTCGCGGACCCCGGCGCCGGCTCATCCGATCACGTCACGCAGCGCGATCGCGAAGTCCTCCGGACGATCGACGAACGGCCAGTGGCCGCTCGGCTCGACCGCCGTCCACGGGACGCCGTGGATCCCGAGCAACTCCCGCGAGCGCGGGCTCGCGCCCCGCGGTACGCCCGCGACGTAGTGGGCCGGGACCTCGAGAGCGACCATGCGCGCCCCCAACTGCTCGTCGGCCGAGATCGCGACGAGTTCAGCGCTGTTTCGATGGTACTGGCGTGGATCGGCCATCCTTAGGCCGGCGTAGTAGCCGCGTTGCGCCCGCTCACGGACCCCCTGCCGGTAGACGGTGTCGCGGAGCCGGTCGAAGCCGCCGTTCTCGAACTCGTGCGGCGACCACTCCACGGCGCGTCCGCTGAAGACGCAGTCGCCGGGGGACAGGTTGCCGTCGACGTTCACCAGCAGGTCCAGGGCCTCCGGATGGCGCTCGGCCAGCAGGACCCCGAGCACACCGCCCATGCTGTGACCCACGATCACTAACGGACCGGTCGGTCCGCGCTCGCGCAACCAACCCGCGAGCAGATCGGCCTGGTCCTCGAGCGACATGGTCACCGAGCGCCAGGCGCTCCGACCGTAGCCGGGCAGGTCGCAGACCAGGAGGTTCCAGTCAGCGAGCAGGTCGAGTTCGAAGAGACCCTCGAAGCACAGCCCGGACTCGCCCAGACCGTGAATGCACACCAGCGTGCCCCGACGACGACCGCCGCGCGCCCGCACGAACATGCCGGCCTCGACGGAGTGCTCGATGTCCCGATCGCTCATGAAGGATTCTTCGCACCCTGCTCGATACGATCCAGCAGACAGCGTTTCGCCGCATCCAGACGGCGGCGGGCCGGGCGCGACAGGCGGGTCTCGAACACGTCGAAGCGGTCGCCCGCCACGCTCAGCAACCAGGCCTCGGGGCGCGCCCCGTACAGGTCCTGCGCCAGAGCCAGGACTCGCGCCGGCGAGAGGGAGTGACTGGTGAAGTCCAGCCCCGGTTCCGGCGACAACGGCTGCAGGGCGAAGGGATCGCACGTGGCGTCGACCGTGGCGTCGAGAAAGTACACCGTGGAGCAGTCGGCGACCATCGCCGCGTGCTCGACCACCAGTTGGTAGTCGACCTCCACGGTCACGTCCGGCCGCCGCTCCCGTTCGATCTCCTCGGCCAGGGCCGGGCCGAGGCCGTCGTCGCCCCGGCCCGGGTTGCCGAACCCCACGATCAGCACCTTCGGTGTGGTCATCGTACACGCCACGCGCTCAGCTGCGCGCCCGCTCGGCGATCACCTCCCCCCGGGAGTCGTGCAGCTGCACGACCAGCGGCATGCGACCCATGGCGTGGGTCGCACACGACAGGCACGGATCATAGGCGCGGATGGCCACCTCCACGTGGTTCAGGAGACCCTCGGTGATCTCCACCCCCTGGAGGTCCTCCTCGGCCACCCGCAGGACCGAACGATTCATGGCCTCGTTGTTGTGCGTGGTCGAGACGATCAGGTTCGCCCGCACCACCTGGTCGCGCTCGTCGACCTCGTAGTGGTGCAACAGGGTGCCGCGCGGGGCCTCGATCGCCCCGACGGCTTCGGTACGACGCTCACCCCGGGCACGGAAGTCCCGGCCGACGATCTCGGGATCGTCGAGCAGGTCGCGCACGACCTCGGCCGCGTGCAACAACTCGATCATACGCGCCCAGTGGTAGGCCATGGTCATCCGCGACAGCTCCGGACCGAGCTCCTCCTGCAGCATGCGACGAGCGATCTCTGCCTGTCGGCTCGGCACGAAGTCACAGGTGTTCATGCGCGCGAGCGGCCCCACCCGGTACCAGCCGTCACGGGGCCCGAGTGCGCGTACGAAGGGGAACTTCATGTACGACCAGGAACGGACCTCTTCGCCGAGCACGTCGGCATAGGTGTCGACCGGCACGTCGTCGAGACGCGGCGTCCCGTCGGCCTCCAGGCATCGCAGGTCCCCGTCGTACAGGTCGAGCGCCCCGTCGTGGCGGACCAACGACATGTGCGCCGACTCGAAGTCGGCGAAGGCCGCGAGCGTGTCCCGATGGGCCAGCGTGTAGTCGCGTGCCACGTTCACCGCGCGCTCCGCGCCCGTGAGGATCTCGTCGATCTGACCGCGCAGGTGCTCACGATCGCCCCGGTCCACGGGCTTGTTCACACCACCGGGAATGGCACCGGTGCCGTGGATCTTCTTGCCCGCCGTGGCCTCGATGACCTCCTGTCCGAAACGGCGCATGGTCACGCCCATCACGGCCAGGTCGGGATGGGCGCGCGCCACGCCGACCACGTTGCGCGTCTCGACCGGGGCATCGAAGCCGAACAGCAGGTCGGGCGACGACAGATGGAAGAAGTGCAGGGCGTGCGACTGCAGGATCTGACCGTAGTGCATCAGGCGACGCACCTTCTCGGCCGTCGGCGGCAGTCGATCCACCCCCACGATCCGGTCCATGGCCTTGGCGGCGGCCAGGTGATGGCTCACGGGACAGATCCCGCACAGCCTCTGCACCAGCACCGGAACCTCCCAGTAGGGGCGCCCCTGCACGAAGCGTTCGAAGCCTCGGAACTCGACGATGTGCAACCGCGCCTGCTCCACCTTCCCCTGGTCGTCGAGCCGGATGGTCACTTTCCCGTGACCCTCGACCCGGCTCAGCGGATCGATCACGACGCGTCGGGCGCGTCCCTTCGGAATCGTCTGCGTCTCTGCAGCCATGACGGTCCTCTCAGTCGTAGCGGAGATGGCGAACCGGAAGGGCGACCTCTTCGCCCTCGATCAACTGCGACAGGATCGTCCACAGGGCATCGGCCGACGGCGGACAACCGGGAACGTAGTGGTCGATCTCGACCACCTCGTGGCACGGGACCACGTGCTCCAGCAACAGCGGCAATTCCGGATCGTCGGGCACCCGGTCGTCGGGATTGTGCAGGGTTGGTCCGCGCCGGTAGGACTCCTCGAGGCATTCGTCGAGACCCACGGTGTTGCGAACGCCGCTGATGCCGGCCATGACGGCGCAGTCACCGACGGAGACGAGGACGTCGCACATGGCCCGGAAACGGCGCAGGACGTGCACGTTCTCCTCGGTGGCACAGGCTCCCTCGATCAGCCCCACGTCGCAGCGCCCGGTGAAGTCCTTCAGATCGTTGATCGGCGACCGGTCGAAATCGACGAGGTCGATCAGACTCAGGATCCGCTCGTCGATGTCGAGCAGGGACATGTGGCAGCCGAAACAGCCGGCCAGCGCCGCCGTCGCCACGCGTACCTTCTTCACGACCGGCCCTCCCCGTTGTTCGAGACCTGGCGCAGGCTCTCGACCTCCGAGCCGATCGGAGCATCGTCGTAGCGGCGACGCCCGATGGGGACCGAGTAGCCCTCGTGCTTGGGCAGCAGCGCACCCGTCGGACACGCGTGCGTGGCGGCATCGTCGACCGCGGCGTCGGTACCCACCAGCCCCTCGGCTGCGTTCACCGCGACCCGCTGTCGGAGCCCGCGCTCGGTGAACTGGTAGGTGTTCTTGCCGTCGATCTCCTGCGAGACCCGGACACAGCGCCCGCACTGGACGCAACGATTGCGATCGATCCAGATCTCCGGGTGTGTCGCGTCGACATCACGATCGGGCCAGAGTTGCCGGTAGCGGGCATGGGTCACCCCGAAGCGGTAGGCCAGAGCCTGCAGCTCGCAGTGACCGCTCTCCTCGCAGAACATGCAGAAGTGATTGCCCTCGACCAACAGCATCTCGATCACGTGCCGCCGCAGTTCGTTCGAGCGCGGCGTGTCGTTCTCGACCTCGATGCCCTCGGTCACCGGGAAGGTGCAGGTCGACTGCGGGCGGCCGTCCACGAAACAGGTGCACAACCGGCAGGCGCCGTGGGGGGTCACACCCTCGACGTGACACAGCCTCGGGATCCACACCCCCGCCTCCTCGGCCGCCTCGAGCACCGTCTGCCCCGGCCGGCCACGGACCTCCTGTCCGTCGATGGTGAAGAGAATGCGGTCGGTCATCGGCGGACCTCCTCGGACTCGGAGCGGTGCGTGGAGTCCCGCCCGGTGATCACCCGCGACGTCTCCAGCATGGCGGAGAGGTCGTAGGACGGGCGGTGGCGGTCGTCGGCGCTCACACAGCGTCGTGTGTACGCCTCGCGGAAGTGTTCGAGTGTGCTGAGCACCGGGCGGGCCGAGGTCTGCCCGAGCCCGCACCGGCTCATGGTCGAGATCGTTCCGCCCAGCTCCTGCAGTTCGTCGAGCACCCTCAGGGTCGCGCGGCGGTCCATGACGTCCTGCAGGCGATCACGCAGGAGCACGTTGCCCACGCGGCAGGGCGTGCAGGTGCCGCAGCTCTCGTCGATGAAGAAATCCAGTTGCTCGGCCGCGATCTCGAGCGGGTCGCGGGTCGCGTCGAAGCAGATCACCGCGCCACCGGTCGAGAGGTCCCCGTAACCGAGACGCCGGTCGAAGTCCGCCGGGGCGACCATGGATCCCGACGGTCCCCCCACACACACGGCCGCGCTCCCGGTCGCACCGACCTTCTCGAGGAGTTCCCGCAGCGGCGTCCCGAAGGGCAGTTCGTACACTCCCGGTCGCTCGCAGTCGCCGCACACGCTGTAGAGCTTGGTCCCGGCCATGTCGCCCAGGCCCTGGTCCGCGAACCACTCCGCGCCGCATTCGAGGACCCGTGCTGCGCAGCTGAACGTCTCGACGTTGTTCACGGGCGTGGGATTCCCCATGAAGCCCTTCTGCACCGGGAAGGGCGGCCGGTCCTTCGGGTCGCCGCGCAGTCCCTCGCAGGACGAGATCAACGAGGTCTCCTCGCCGCACACGTAGGCACCGGCACCCATCTGGATCCGCACGTCGAAATCGAAGTCCTCGACGCCCATCACGGCACGGCCGAGGAGCCCGCGCCGACGGCGCCGCCGCAGCACGTCCTCGAGGTACGGACGCAGGTACGCGTACTCGGCGCGCAGGTAGACGATGCCCTCGCTCGCCCCCAGGGCCCACGCGGCGATGGTCATCCCCTCGATCACCTGATCGGGTCGCTCGGTCAGGAGCACCCGGTCCTTGAAGGTCCCCGGCTCGCCTTCGTCGGCGTTGCAGAACACGTAGCGCTGCCCCCCCCCGGCGTTGCGTGCCAGACGCCACTTGGTGCCGGTCGGGAATCCGGCTCCGCCCCGCCCGCGCAGGCCGGAGCGCTCGACCTCGTCGATCACGTCGAGGGGGTCGCGGGCCAGTGCCATGCGCAGACCCGATTCCGCCTCGCGGCGGTCGGTGAAGTGCACGGTCCCGGCTTCGCGCAGGTTGTTGCGCACCATCGAGCAGACCAGTGGATTGGCGTTGTTCCCGTCGCCGAGCTCGCGCACCAGACGTCTCGGATCACCGTGACGTCGCAGTTCCCGAACGATCCAACGCGCCTTCCACGGGGTGACGTTCGTCATGGGTACGTCGTCCACCAGGACGCCCGGGGCCTGGTCGCTGAGGCCGATGCAGGCCGTCCAGTCGAGATGGAAGTCGCCGTCGGGTGTCGTTTGCCCCATCGCGACGCCCAGCTCGTCCTCGAAGGCGGCGGCCACCGCGTCGCCGCCCTGGTGGCGGTCGACGACGTCGTCGCACACGCGGATCGTGCGCGCGCCCGCCGGCTCGTGGCGCAGGAACGTGTAGAAGGTGACCAGGCTCTTCACGTCGACCCGCGGGATGTCCAGCGCGCGCGCGACGAGGTCGACCGTGTCGTCGTCGAGATGCCCGAGTCGGCGCTGCACCTCGAGGGCGATGTCCATCAGACGGGTACGATCGCGCCCGAAGTGGTCGCAGATCGCCTCCACCGCACGGGCTGGATCGTTGCCGTGCAGCGGCTGCTGCCGTGAATGCATGGTGGCTCCCGGAGAGGAGCCGTCCCACGCGGCGCGGCGGTCGTGAGGGGCAGGCTGACGGCCGTCGGGTCGAGTGGAACGGCCGCTGTGTTCCACGGTCCGGGACCGGCATTCCTCAGGAATCGCGCGATCCCGGCGACGACTCGCCCGACAGGCAACACGGAGGACTGCATGCGCGCGACTCCAAAGCTGTGACTCCGTACACAATGATTCAGGTACACCACTTGCGCGCGTGGCCACGACCGGGCGTGTGCCGACACGTCCGGTCGTGTGTTCCCAGTCGATGGGGGCGGCACCGTTCCGGACGTGGCCGCGCCCCATGGCCCTGTGGCACAATCGAGGGGCGCCGGACCCGCGCCGCCCACTGCCACGAGCACCGTCCGACGCTTCGCCCGAACCCGCTCTCCTCGTCCGGAGGACACCCGGAGGATCCCGATCATGTCGATCCGTTCGACGGCCGCGCTCGCGGCCGCGCTGCTGATGCTGCCGGTGGCGGCGTCGGCCCAACTCGAGGAGAACCTCTCCTCGTACACCGAGAACAACGCCACGGGCTATCTCGAGCCCTTCCGCGACACCATCAGCGCCGGGCTCGGCAGCGGTCTGTTCACCACCGCCGAGATCCCCAGATCGCGCCCCTACTTCCAGCTCGGAATGCGCGCCATGCTCGTGCAGTTCAGCGACGACGACCGCACCTTCGAGGCGACGGCCGAGGACTACTTCCCCGGGACCGGCACGTACGACGCGCCGACCGTCATCGGTGACACCGACCCGGACCCCGTGGCCGGGCCGGGCGGCACCAGCTTCCAGTTCCCCGGCGGCCTCGACATCGACCGGCTGCCGATCGCCGCCCCTCAGCTGTCCGTGGGTGGCTTCCTCGGCACCGAAGCCATGGTCCGGTTCTTCACCGGCGAGTTCGGTGACGACGACATCGGAGACATCTCGCTCTTCGGCATCGGATTGCGCCACAGCGTGTCGCAGTACGTGCCGGCCTCCCCCGTCTCGATCGCCGCA
The DNA here is from genome assembly GCA_035268685.1 of Candidatus Krumholzibacteriia bacterium. Classification (NCBI taxonomy): domain Bacteria; phylum Candidatus Krumholzibacteriota; class Candidatus Krumholzibacteriia; species Candidatus Krumholzibacteriia bacterium. Next base: position 8,512 of record DATFKK010000104.1, read on the forward strand.
TCGGTCATGTACCAGACCTTCGAGATCGGCGACGGACTCGTCGACTTCTCGCAGACCTCGCTCGGTGTCCAGGCCAGCCGCCGATTCCCGGTGGTGGAGCCCTACGCCGGCCTCGCGCTGCACATGTCGTCGATGAGCAGCGAGTACGAATTCGACGCCACCGGCGACCCCGAGACCCTCGAGGTCGACTTCGACGACGAGACGAACGTGCAACTCACACTGGGCGCGACGCTGCATCTGCTCGTGTTCAGACTCAACGGCGAGCTCGGCGTGGGCGACCAGACGACGTACACGCTCGGCCTCTCCCTCGGAATCTAGGAGGACCCGGACATGAACACCCTTCGTACGATGCTGCTCCCCCGCTCCGTCACCCTCCTCGGCGTCGTGGTCGCCGGCCTGCTCCTCCCCGGTTGTCTGACCGAGGAGACCCAGGTCAACGGCAGCGTGCCGATCACGCTGAGCGCCGACTGGACCACCCAGGGCTTCACCGACTCCGACGGCACGCTCGGCGGACTCACGAACGCACAGATCGATCGGATCTTCGAGGATCTCGACGACGCCGATCTCCAGTCGGTCCGCGACGCGCTCGAAGCCGGCCAGGAAGTGCAGGTCGCCGGTCTGCGCGCCTTCGTGACCCGCAACGAGGGCCACGTCGCCCAGCGCCAGGGTGTCCTGCAGATCGACACCGGCTCGGGCTTCGAGGACGCCGCAGAAGTGAACGTCCCGAGCAACGAAGCCGGAACCGAGGCCACGGCCGCCAACGGCCGGATCGTGATCGAGGAATCGTTCACCGGTCTGGGCGACCTGCGCGGGGTGATGCAGGACTTCCTGTCCGCATACCTGGGCGGGAACCGCGACGCGGCCCGTCAGATCCTCCTGGGCCTCGGCTGGAGCGCCACCTGGAGTTCGACCCCGCCACCGACGCCGCAGGACCCCGACGACTTCGACTGGACCAGCGAGATCGTGGTGATGGTCCCGTCGCAGTACACGATCGACGTGCCGAACCTGTAGAAGGACCGAACGCGTAGGGTTCCCGGGCCCGCTTCCGCCTCGGAAGCGGGCCTTCGCGTGCCGTCCGGTCCGACCGGCTTGAACGTTCCGCGGGCATGGCCTACGGTTCGCTCGATCTGCCCTCCGCTCTCTCCACCGCGTCGCGAGGATCGTCGTCTCCGCGGCGGAGGTCCGCATGCCCCGAGACGAGGCCGGACGGACGCCGTCCAGCTCCCGCCCCGACACCGCCGCCCCCCTGCTCGCTCTCGAAACGGGCCACTCCTTTCGCGGCCGCTGGTTCGGAGGCGCGTGGAGTCGTCCCGGTCCGGCCGACGTCACGCACGTGGCCTCCGGTGGCGAGGTCGTGTTCCAGACCGGAATGACCGGCTACCAGGAGATCCTCACGGACCCGAGCTACGCCGGGCAGATCGTGGTCTTCACCGCGGCGCACATCGGCAACTACGGGATCCACGCGGGCGAGGACGAGTCCGAAGCGGTGCGGCCGGCGGGCCTGGTCGTCCGCGACCACTGCACACGGACCTACCACCAGCGCGCCGATCGGGATCTCGACGACGTGCTCCGCGGCGCGCGTGTCCCGGCGATCAGCGACGTCGACACCCGGACGATCACGACGATTCTCCGTGAACGGGGATCGTGTCGCGGTGTCCTGGGGATCGGCCGGGCCGAGGAGCTGGTCGAGGCGGCGCGCGCGGTCCCTCCGATCGCCGCCACGAACTGGGTGGAGCGCGTGACCTGCTCCGGACCCTGGACCCTGCCGGCGGCGCCGCGGAGCGCCGACATGCCGCGATTCGCCGTCACCGCCATCGACTACGGGGTGAAGCGGAGCATCCTCGAGCGTCTGCGCGAGGAGGGGTGCGATCTGACGGTGGTCCCGGCCACCTCGAGCGCCGACGACGTCCTGAGCGGACGCCTCGGTCCGGTGCCCGACGGAATCTTCCTGAGCAACGGCCCCGGCGATCCGGCGATCCTCGATCCGCAGGTCACGACGATCCGCGAGCTCATGGCATCGGGGATTCCCGTGTTCGGCATCTGCCTCGGACACCAGCTGCTCGGGCGGGCCCTCGGTGGGACCACGTTCAAGCTCCCCTTCGGCCACCACGGAGCGAACCATCCGGTTCGGCGCGAGCACGACCATCGTGTCGAGATCACGAGCCACAACCACAACTACGCCCTGCGTCCCGACTCGGTCGATTCCGAGCACGTGCACATCACGCACCGCAGCCTCAACGACGACTGCGTCGAGGGCCTCGAACTGCTGGGGCGTCCGGTGTACTCGGTGCAGTACCACCCGGAGGCCGCTCCCGGTCCGCGCGATGGCCAGTACCTCTTCGGTCGATTCGTCGCCGACATGACCGCCCACCGCGCCAGGAGGAAGGCCTGATGCCGGCTCGCCGCGACCTGAAGTCGATCATGGTGCTCGGCTCCGGCCCGATCGTCATCGGACAGGCCTGCGAATTCGACTACTCGGGGACCCAGGCGCTCAAGGCACTACGCGCCGAGGGCTACCGCACCATCCTGCTGAACAGCAATCCGGCCACGATCATGACCGACCCCGCGCTGGCCGATCGCACCTACGTCGAGCCCCTCACCGTCGAGACCCTCGACGCGATCCTCACCCGCGAGAAGCCCGACGCGATCCTGTCGACGGTCGGCGGACAGACGGGACTGAATCTCGCCGTCGAGGCCGACGAACACGGCGTTCTCGAGCGCCACGGCGTCGAGTTGCTCGGTGCTGGTGCACGCAGCGTGCAACTGGCCGAAGACCGCGAGCTGTTCAAGGAGACCATGGCCGGCATCGGCCAACGCACGCCACGCAGCCGCCTGGTACGCACGTTGGAGCAGGGTCACGCGGCGCTCGAGGAACTGGGCTTCCCCACCATCCTGCGGGCCAGCTTCACGCTCGGTGGCGCCGGGTCGGGGATCGCCCACACTCCCGAGGAGTACGAGTCCCTGCTGCGCGAAGGCCTGTCCCTCTCGCCGGTGACCAGCGTGCTCGTCGAGGAGAGCGTCCTCGGCTGGAAGGAGTACGAACTCGAGGTGATCCGCGATCACGCGGGCAACGGAATCATCGTCTGCTCGATCGAGAACGTCGACGCCATGGGCGTGCACACCGGCGACTCGATCACGGTCGCACCGGCGCAGACGCTGACCGACCGCGAGTTCCAGCACCTGCGCGACGACGCGCTGGCCGTGCTCGACGCGGTCGGTGTCACCACGGGCGGATCGAACGTGCAATTCGCCGTTCATCCGGTGACCGGCGACCGCGTGGTGATCGAGATGAACCCACGCGTGTCGCGCAGCAGCGCGCTGGCGAGCAAGGCCACGGGCTACCCGATCGCGAAGATCGCCACCCTGCTCGCGGTCGGGTACACGCTCGACGAACTCCCCAACGAGATCACCGGCACCTCGAGCGCCTGTTTCGAACCGAGTATCGACTACACGGTGGTGAAGATCCCGCGCTGGAGCTTCGAGAAGTTCCCGGGGACGAGCGACACGCTGGGCACCACCATGCGCTCGGTGGGCGAGGTCATGGCCATGGGCCGGACCTTCCGCGAAGCCCTGCAGAAGGCCATGCGCGCGCTCGAACTCGATCTCGACGGCTGGGTCCCGCGCAAGGACGCCCGAAAGGTCGACACGCAGACCCTGCTCGAACACCTGGAGCGACCCACGCCCGATCGCATGCATCAGCTGCACACCGCTCTGCGCCGCGGCGTCGAGCCGAGCGAACTGCACCGCGTGACCGGTATCGACACCTGGTTCCTCGACAACCTCGCCGAGCTCAGCCGGGTCGAGGGTTGGCTGCGCAGCGTGAGCCTCGACGAGCTGACCCACGACGTCCTCCTGCGCGCGAAGCAGGAGGGCTTCTCCGACGCGCGCATCGCGCGCTTGTTGCAGAGCGACACCGATGACCCCGTGATCGCCGACGACATCCGCGCCCTGCGGGCGGAGATGGCCGTGCAGCCGGTGTTCCGCCGGGTCGACACCTGCGCGGCCGAATTCGCGTCGGAAACGCCGTACCTGTACTCGACCTGGGAAGACGGCCCCTGCGAGGCGCGCCCCACCGACCGCCGCAAGGTCATCGTCCTGGGGTCGGGCCCCAATCGGATCGGCCAGGGCATCGAGTTCGACGCCTGCTGCTGTCATGCCGTCGACGCGCTGCGGGCCGAGGGCGTCGAGGCGATCATGGTCAACTGCAACCCCGAGACCGTGAGCACCGACTACGACACCGCCGACCGCCTGTACTTCGAGCCGCTGCGCTTCGAAGAGGTCATGCACATCGTCGAGCTCGAGAAACCCGAGGGCGTGATCCTCACGCTCGGTGGCCAGACCCCGCTGAAGCTCGCCCACCGCCTGCAACACAACGGCGTACCGCTGCTCGGCACCCCCGTCGAAGCGATCGACCGCGCCGAGGACCGCGACCGCTTCGGCGAGCTGTGCACGAAGCTCGGCGTGATGACCCCGGACCACGGCTCGGCCCGCAGCATCGAGGAGGCCCGTCGCTTCGCGGCCGACATCGGCTATCCGGTGATGGTCCGCCCCAGCTACGTGCTCGGCGGCCGCGGCATGCGCGCCGTCGACGACGAGGCCGGCATGCTGCAGTACTTCGAGGAAGCCGCCCGCGTCGAGCCCGAGCACCCGGTGCTGATCGACCGCTTCCTCGAGGACGCCGTGGAGTTCGACGTCGACGCCGTGTGCGACGGCCGGCGCGTGGTGATCGGTGGCATCATGCAACACATCGAGGAGGCGGGCGTGCACTCGGGCGACAGCTTCGCGGTGCTGCCTCCCTACCGTTGCACCCCCCTCGACCTCGACACCATGCGCGACACCGCAGAGAGCCTGGCCCTCGAGCTCGGCGTGGTCGGGCTGATCAACGTGCAGTTCGCGATCCACCGCGGGCAGCTGTACGTGCTCGAGGTGAACCCGCGCGCCTCGCGGACCGTCCCCTTCCTGGAGAAGGCCACCGGCGTTCCTCTCGCGGAGATCGCCACGCGCTGCATGATCGGCCAGTCGCTCGACGACCAGGGCATCGGCGAGGCGCCACCGCTGACGGAGGTCTTCGTGAAGGGCCCTGTGTTCCCTTTCCGGCGCTTCCCGGACAGCGACCGTCTGCTCGGACCCGAGATGAAGAGCACCGGCGAGGTCATGGGGATCGGCAGCACCTTCGGCGAGGCTTTCGCCAAGGCGGAGCAGGCCTCGGGCATCCCGCTGCCCAGCGGCGGTCGCGCCTTCCTCAGCGTGAACGATCGCGACAAGCAGCCCCTGCTGCCGATCGCTCGCGATCTCGTGCGGCAGGGCTTCTCGCTGCTGGCCACCGAGGGCACGCAGCGTTTCCTGACCGATCACGGTCTCGAGGCCGAATGGATCGCGAAGGTGGGCGAGGCCCAGCCCGACATCGCCGACGCGATCCACGACGGCCGAGTCCAGCTGGTGATCAACACCACGCTGGGCGCGCGCAGCCGCTTCGACGAGGTGGCGATCCGGCGGTCCGCGACACTGTCCGACGTCCCGTGCATCACCACCCTCTCGGGTGCGCGAGCGGCCGTCGACGGGATCCGCTGGATGCGTTCGACCGAACCCGGGCTGAGCGCGCTGCAGGATCTTCACGGGAGGGCGACGGACCCCGGGACCGGTTCGTGATAGGCTGACCGCTCGCCACCGCGCGACCCGGACTCCCGAAGGATCCACGCCATGACCCGCGACCGGATCGGTCCCCATCCCCGCTCCGTCCGTGCTCCCGAACGGCTGCTCGCGGAGTGGACGGACTGGTGCCGGCGGCACCGCGGATCACCGGAACCGGACGCTGCCTTCCGCTCGCAGTGGATCTGGTGGGACTCGCCGGACGGCCGGCTGCACCGCGAGAACACGCAACTGGTCGAGCGCCGGTCGTCCGGACAGCCGTCACGGATCGAACTGCACCGCGGTCTCTCGCGTCGGACGCTGGACGAGGACACCGTCGCCACCTGGCTCGCACGAGGCCGCACGATCGTCCCGTTGCTGTGGACCTCCTCGTACCGACGGATCTGGCTGACACCGGGTGGGGGTCAGTTCGAGTGGCAGGAGTGGACACTGGTCGGTGGCGGCCCCGCACGGATGGTCGCTGTCGTGGAACCAGGCCCCGAACTGATGCAGTGGTGGACCGCGGCGCGGGCGGACGGGACCCTCGGCCGCCGGACCGCTCCGCCCACCTGGTCCGACCACGCGGTCGCCGCCGTGAACGGCTGGCTCGGCGACAGGGCCGGAACCGAGGTGTTCGAGCTGATCTCGGGCCTGGCCCTGGGGCGTGCACTCGCCGCCGACGACAGTCCGCTCGCCCCCGTCCTGCTCGACCGGGTCCACCGTGATCTGGAGCAGCGCCTGGCCGCGCCCAGTGGCGCGGTGGCACCCGGGCACCCGGCCTGGCGGGCCGGCCTGCGCGCCGCCCTCGACGCCCGGATCCGCTCCCGCCCGGGCCTCCTGGCCGCGCTGGCCCGCTCACTCGCCCACGGCCCGCTCGACGCGTCGGTCCCCGCGACGCATTCCGACGAAGCGGCCCACCGATCGCGAACGTTGCACACCGCCCTGCGCGCCATGCGTCCCCACCTCGACGTGCCCACGCGGAAGCTCCGGCGCCGGATCGCGGCGCTGGCCGCGGCCCAGGAGCACCGCGCGCGTCTGGTGTGCACCGATCGATGGTTGGCGCGCCTGGGGGCTTCGGACGATCATCCCCTCGACGCGGACGCGAGGATGGAGGCCGGCGCGCGCCGCCGGCGCCTGGTCCCGAGGATCGAGGAGAGCGACCAGCACGTCCGGCTCGCCGCGGCCGCCGTCCCCCGGCGCCGACTCCGGCGGCTCGTGCGTTCGCTCCCCGACCCGGCGGCTGGACCCCGTCTCGATGCCGTCCTGACGGCAGAGGGAGAAGCCTGATGCGTATCGTCGTGATGCGGCACGGAATCGCGATCGACCGCGATCACCCCGACTGTCCGCCCGATGCCGACCGTCCGCTGACCGACGAGGGCCGGCAGCGCACCCTGCGCGCGGTTCGTGGTCTGAAACGGCTGAACGTGCGCCCGGATCGCGTGATCAGCAGCCCCTGGTTGCGGGCGATCGAAACGGCGGAGATCTGCGCCGACGTGCTGGGACTCGATCCCGAGGACCTCGGTCGGCGCGACGAGCTCCTGCCCGGCACGGATCCGCGCATGCTCGTCGACCATCTCCGGGGCCTCGACACCGAGTGCTCCGTGGTGGTCGGACACGCCCCCCACGTCGACCGGCTCATCGGCAGCCTGCTGGGCGTCGACGACCGGACCATGTCGTCGTTGAAGAAATCGGGCGCGGCGAGCATCGTGCTCCCGACGGCGAGCTCCGACGCATGGTTGGAGTGGCTCGCCACCCCGAAGATGCTGCGCCGACTCGGCCGGACCTGACCCGAGCAAGACCTGCCCGAGAATCCCGTGCACGCCACCTACCACTCCTCCGGATCCCCTCGTGACCACGTCGCCGCGGTCGATCTGGGCTCGAACAGCTTCCATCTCGTGATCGCGCGGCAGGGCGAGCACGACCTGCGGATCCTCGACCGCCGGCGCGAGCCCGTGCGGTTGGCCGAGGGGCTCGGTCCCGGGGGCGAGATCCGGCCCGAGGTCCAGGAGCGTGCGATCGCCTGCCTCGAGCGCTTCGGCGAACGCCTGCAGGGCATTCCCCGCCATCGTGTCCGCGCCGTCGGAACCAACACCCTCCGCCTGGCCAAACGGTCGCCCACCTTCCGCGACGCGGCCCGCGAGGCCCTGGGCCACACGATCGAGGTGATCAGCGGAGTCGAGGAAGCGCGCCTGATCTACCTGGGCGTGGCCCACACGATCCCCGCGCACCGTGAGCGACGTCTGGTCATCGACATCGGAGGGGGCTCCACCGAACTCATCCGCGGTCGTGGCTTCGAGGTCGAGCTCGGCGCGAGCCTCTTCATGGGGTGCGTGAACTACTCCCGCCGCTTCTTCGGTGACGGCAGGATCGAGCGGGAATCGTTCCGCGAGGCGCAGACCGCGGCCCAGCTCGAGGTGCGTGCGATCGAGGAACAGATGCGCGAGGGAGGGTGGGATCGCTGTATCGGCGCTTCGGGAACGGTCCTGGCGATCTCCGAGATCCTCCGTCAGTCGGGATGGACCCACGGCGAGATCACGCAGGCGGGCATGAAGAAGCTGCGCAAGGCGTTGGTGAGCGCCGGGCACGTCGAAGCGATCGACCTGCCGGGACTCAAGGCGGACCGTCGGCCGGTGATCGCCGGTGGCCTGTCGATCCTGCTGGCGATCTTCAAGCGCCTGAAGGTCGAACGCATGGACCCCAGTCCGGGCGCTCTGCGTGAAGGTGTGCTGTACGACCTGCTCGGCCGGATCCAGCACGAGGACGTGCGCGACCGTACGATCCGTCGCATGGTCGAGCAGTACCGCGTGGATCTCGCCCAGAGCAATCGGGTGCTCACCACCGCGCAGCACCTGCTGGGCCAGGCCGAACCCTGCGGGCTGCTGGACGGCGAGTCGGCGCGCCGCACACTGAACTGGGCCGCGCAGCTGCACGAGATCGGCCTGGCCGTGGCGCACACCGGCTACCACAAGCACGGGGCCTATCTCCTGGCCGAGTCCGACATGCCGGGCTTCAGCCGGGACGACCAGCAGGTGCTGTCGGCCATCGTGCGGGGGCACCGGCGCAAACTGCGCGAGGAGTACTTCACCGCCGTGGCCGACGACAGCCGCACCGCCACGGTGTTCCTGTGTCTCCTGCTCCGCCTGGCCGTGTTGCTCAACCGCAGTCGGCGACCCGGCCCGGAACCCTCGCTGGAGATCGACACGAAGACCCGCGGCATCGATCTGCGCTTCGGGGACGGTTGGCTCCACGAGCACCCCTTGACCATCGCCGACCTCGATACGGAGGCACGCCAGTGGAAGTCCGTGGGCTGGAACCTGACCTTCGGCCACGACGAGGCGGATTCGCCGCGATGACCACGACTCCCGCGCTCACCGACCCCTACGCCGTACCGGCGGTCTACGACATCCTGCACACCCCGGGCACCGCCGGCGAAGTCGATCTACTGGAACGCCTGGCCGAGCGCTTTGGAGCCCCCGGAGGGAAGCGTCGCCGCTGGCTCGAACCGGCGTGCGGCACCGGACGCTACCTCCGGGTGCTCGCCGGCCGCGGTCGGCGGGCCGCGGGGTTCGACCTCGACGAGGGCATGCTGGACTACGCACACCGTTCGCTGCGCCGCCGCCGCACGAACCGCCGCGTACGGCTGGTGCGCACCGACATGACCGCCTTCGCCGATCACTTCGAACCCGCGTCCTTCGACGTGGCCTTCGTCCTCGTGAACAGCTTCCGTCACCTGCTGCGCCCATCCGACGTCGAGACGCACCTGGGCGAGATGGCGGCTGTCCTTCGACCGGGCGGTCTCTACGTGGTCGGGATCAGTCTGTCACTGTACGGCGAGGAGGATCCGAGCGAGGACGAATGGATCGGGCGTCGGGGATCGTGCACGGTGCGGCAGCTCGTCCAGTACCTCCCCCCCGGCCGTGGGACCCGCCGGGAGACGGTGATCAGCCACGTCGAGATCGAACGTCCCCGGGGGATCGAAGTGCTCGACTCGACCTACGCGCTGCGCAGCTACGACGAGACGCAGTGGCGCGCGGCACTCCGGGGAACCGACTTCGAACGCGCCGCGTCGGTCGACGACCGCGGCCGCACGCTCGGTGACCACCCGCTGGACTATCAGCTCGAGATCCTGCGGCGAACCTGAGTCCTCAGCCCTCGCGCCGCGGGAGTTCCACGCGGCGTTTCTCGGGCTCGGCGTGGGGGCGGTAGAGGATCGCCACGTGCCCGACCACCCCCGCCACGGCCGCGTCGAGTCGTTCGGCCAGACGAGCGGCCATTTCCTTGCGCTCGTCCTTGTGGTCGACGAATCGGACCTTGATCAGCTCGTGCGCGGCGAGGGCTTCGTCCACGGAACGCAGGAACGTCTCACTCAGGCCGTCCTTCCCGACGTGGGCCACGGGCTGCAGGTCGTGGGCGGCCGCGCGCAGCGCGCGGCGTTGATAGCCGGCCAGGTCGAGGCTCATACGATGTCCTCCGGTCCGTTCTGCAGCTCGCGCAGGAGTTGGGTGGCGAAGCTGCCCGCCGGCAGCGTGAACTCGAGACGGATTCCCTCGCGGAGTTCGGCCACCGCCGGCTCCTCGGAGATCTCGAGCCCGAGCTGATCGATCGGTACGGTGCACGAACGGCGGCTTCCCGGCAGCCGCTTTCCGTGACGTTCGAGATCTGCGTAGTCCAGCCCGACCTCGGCCAGGATCGCGTCCTCGAAGGCGGCCGACGGCGTGCCCTCGGGGGGACGGCGCGTCTTGGCACCCGGCATGGGGCCGGTCAGCTGCAGATCCCCGGCGTCGAGCCGCTGCTGGTCGCCCCCCGGATCCTCGGTGGTGAACATCCCACCCGATTCGGTCTTGCGCAGGACGTCGCCGGGAAGCACGCGGCGCAGACCGCCGCCTTCCCGACGGCGGAAGACGTAGAGATTGAACACCCCCGACTGCGCGGCGCTGGCCACGAAGGTGAACCGACGGTCGAGGCGGGGCGCGGCGATCGCCCCGAATCCGCGCTCGAGATTGGTGCCGTCCAGGCCGAAACGCTGCGGTCCGTACAGGTTCTCCAGGCCTCCGCCAGCGCGAAGACGGTCGAGCTTCGCGTGGCACCGTTCCGGCGCCGCGTCGACTTCCAGGTCACGCACCACCACCGAGAAGCGGTTCGCCTTCAGGTGACCGGTTCGCAGCTTCTGACCGTGGGGGTGCACGTCCAGCACGCGTACGCGCGGATCCCGGAGAGTCGAGATGGACTCCCGCGCCGCCCACGGCAGACTGATCCACTGGCGCGTGACCGCGTCGGCATCCTTGCGACCGGCCATTCCGGCTTCGCCCCGATCGACACCCGTGTGCTCGCACAGCAGGGCCACGGCCTCGTGCGAGGGCAGACCCCGCTTCTCGATACGGACCAGCAGGTGGCGTTCCTCCCGGCCGTCGGCTTCGTAGGCCGGGATCTCGTCGACCACGAAGTCCTCGGGCCGTTGACGTACGGCCCCACCCATGCCGGGCAGATCACTCGTCGCGATCGGGGGATCGGTCATGGCGGCGCGCAGCGCCGGATCGAAGTCGAGGCGATTCACGAGGTCGGTCGATCCAGGTCGGCGAGACGGGTGTGCTTCATCCAGACGGCGGCGAGGCGTTCGATCCCCTCGCGGTCGTCGTCGTCGAAGCGGTCCAGATGGGGGCTGTCGAGATCGAGCACGCCGAGGCAGACCCCGTCGTGGAGCAGGGGCACGACCAGCTCGGCGTTCGACGCCGCGTCGCAGGCGATGTGACCCTCGAAGCGGTGCACGTTGTCGACCACGATCGAGCGCCTCTCGGCCACGGCCGTTCCGCAGACTCCCCGGCCCACGGGGATGCGCACGCAGGCGACCCGGCCCTGGAAGGGTCCGAGCACCAGCTCGGCGCCACGGGCGAAGTAGAAGCCGACCCAGTTGAGGTCGGGCACACTGCCGTAGATCACGGCCGAGGTGTTGGCCGCGTTGGCCACCGGATCGGGCTCGCCCTCCAGCAGGGCATCGAGCCGCCGTTCGATCTCCTGGTAGCGCTCTCGAGTCGTGGCGAACCGCTGCAAACGGACTTCCTCCCGCGCCGGGGCGTGGCCTGGGCCCCACCCCCGGATCCGGGGCGGGGCTACAGGCTACGCGAACCCTCGTCGGTGGCGCCAGAGGCGCGTTGCAGTTCTTCGTCGACGAGCTCGCGCTGCATCCCCAGGACCTTCTCCTCGAAGAAGAAACGCTCTTCGCCGAAGGCTGGTTGCAGCTCGTCGAGCCAGGTCGCGCGCGGATCGTATTCCGCGAAGAAGATCCGCTCGATCCAACGCGGATCGCGGCCCTGGAGGAACTTGAGCACGAAGACGTCCTGACCGGCGACGTCGGCCGTCCCGTCGACGAGCACCTTGCCCGGCGTAGCCGACATGCTGGGGCCGCGCACCGTCCGCGCGAGGCCCGACACGTTCTGGTAGGCACGCTGGAAGATCTGCAGCGCCCGCGCCAGCGGCACCTCGAAGTAGTTGCGCGGTCCGGTGTCGCGCTCCACGAACATGTAGTAGGGAACCGCCCCCAGAGCGACCTGCTTCTTCCACATATCGGCCCAGGCATCGGCGTCGTCGTTCACGTGACGGATCAGGGGTGCCTGGCATCGAACGACGGCGCCGGTCCCGATGATCCGTCGCACGGCCTCCTGTGCGATCGGCGGCTCGAGCTCGACCGGATGCGAGTAGTGCGACATGAGGGCCAGGTGGCGACCGCTGTCGACCACTTCCTCGAACAGACGCAGCAGGTCGTCGGCGTCCTTGTCGGTGACGAAGCGATGGGGCCAGTACGCGGTGGCCTTCGTCCCGAAACGGATCGTGCGCAACGACTCGATCTCGAGCAACGGCTCCACGTACTTCCGGATCATCGGCGTCTTCATGATCAGAGGATCACCGCCGGTGAAGAGCACGTCCGTCACTTCGGGGTGCCGCTTCAGGTACTCCACGAGCACGTCGACGTCGCGGGACGCGAACTTCATGTCCTCGAGTCCGACGAACTGGGCCCACCGGAAGCAGTACGTGCAGTAGGCGTGACAGGTCTGCCCCGCGCTGGGAAAGAACAGGACCGTCTCGCGGTACTTGTGCTGCACACCCGGAACGGGCTCGTCGTCGAGACGCGGCACGTTCAACTGCAACTGTCCGGCCGGATGCGGATTCATGCGGTGCTGGATCGCGCGAGCCGCCGTCTTCAGTGTGGCCTTGTCGGCTCCACGGTGCAGGAGGTCACGCATGACACGCAGGTCGCGCCCCTTCAGCATACCCTCCTGCGGGAAGGTCAGCTGGAACACGGGGTCGTGCGGAACACGTTCCCAGTCGATCAGTTCCTCGACCACGTAGTTGTTCACGCGGAAGGGAAGAACCTGCGAAACGGCTTCGATGTCGAGCCGGGTGTCGGCATCGAGTCGCTCGAGGCCTTCGATCTGGTCGAGCTGAGCCGTACTGAACGCGCGGAACGTACGTGGGGACAGACTGGTTTCGGTCGCCATGGGTCCTCCCTCGGACGGAGTCGGGGCTCATGGTCCCTGATGCTTTCATCAGGCTACGTGCGGTTCGGGCGGTGCACTCGGGACGTCACCGGGAGTGACGAATGGACCGTTCGTGATCCATGAGCGCAAGCGCCGAGCGGCCGAAGCCGTCGTCGGATCCGCGTCGAGCTTCGTTCGTGACGCGGACAGCTTAGACCACCCCGCCCGGAGCGGCAAGGAGGGGGCGATGCATCCGCATCAATCGTCCTTGACAACCCCGGATCGCCGGTTGCGGTGGTAGGCGGACGGCGTCGGTCCACGTTGTCCCTGGTACTTGCTGCGCAGCGCGCGGCTCCCGTAGGGGTTCTCCGCCGGCGACGAGAGATGTTGGAAACTGATCTGTCCGATCAGCATGCCCGGGTCGATCGCGATGGGCAGATTCGCCACGTTGCTCAGCTCGAGCGTCACGTGTCCCTCGAAGCCGGGATCGATGAAGCCCGCCGTGGAGTGGATCAGCAGCCCCAGGCGTCCCAACGAGCTCTTGCCCTCCAACCGTGCGACCAGATCGTCGGAGAGCCGGATCCGTTCCAACGTACTCCCCAGCGCAAACTCTCCGGGATGCAGGATGAATCGTTCCCCCGCCCCGATGACGATGCTCTCGGTGAGATCGTCCATGGGTTCGCGCGGATCGATGAAGGTCCGACGCGCGTTGTGGAAGACCAGGAACTCGCGGTCCACGCGCAGGTCCACGCTGCTGGGTTGCACGTGGTCGGGTTCGTAGGGTTCGATCCCGATGCGTCCGGCGTCGATCGCCGCGCGGACGTCACGATCGGACAGGACCATCAGCACTCTCCTCCGTCGGACCCGTTTCATCGACGGGAATCCTCGCCGTGAGTTCGACCTCGACGAGCAGGCGGGGATCGATCGGCCGTCGCACTTCGACCATCGTCGCCACGGGCCGCACATCGGCGAGGAACTCTGCGTGCACGCGGCCGATTTCCTCGCAACACTCGATGTCGGTGACGAAGTCCTCGCACGCGGCGCCGGTACCGACGCGCCGACGATCAGCCCTCGTTGACACCGCTCTCTCCCTCGCTGCGCGCGATCACCGCGGCGCCGGTCGAGTCGCTCATCACGTTGGTCGCCGTGCGCAGCATGTCCAGCGGACGGTCGATCGCCAGCATCATCCCCACGACGGCAGCGACCTCCGGGCCGGTCATTCCCACCGACTCGGTCACCACGAAGATCATCACCAGCCCGGCGCTGGGGATCCCTGCCGCCCCGATCGATGCCAGCAAGGCCGTCAACACCACGGTCGCCTGCGCGGTGAGCGACAGGTCGAAGCCGATCACCTGCGCGATGAAGATGACACCGACGCACTCGTAGAGCGCGGTGCCGTCCATGTTGATCGTCGCACCCATGGGCAGGGTGAAGCTCGCCACCTTGTTGCTCACCCCGACGCGGGATTCGACGCTCCGCATGGTCACCGGCAGGGTGGCCGAACTGCTGCTGGTGGAGAAGGCCATGATCAAGGCCTCGCTCACGTTCCGCACGTGCGTGATCGGATTCATGCGACCGACCACGCCGAGGATCAGCGGAATCGTCACGAGATTGTGTACGGCCAGTCCCGCGACGATGGTCACCGCGTACAGTGCGAGCGAACCGAAGGCCCCGACGCCGCTGGTGGCGACCGTGTTCGTCATGAGCCCCAGCACGCCGAGCGGTGCGAGACGGATCACGCCCCCGGTGAGGACCATCATCATCTCGAAGAAGTCCTGGAATCCGAGCCGAAGACGTTCGCGCTGGTTCTCGGGGAGTTTCGTGATCGCCACACCGACCACCAGGGCGAAGAATATGATCGCGAGCATGTCGCCTTCGACCATCGCCTGCACCGGATTGGTGGGGATCAATCGGAAGATGATCTCGGCCATGCTGCTCGGCGTCTCCAACTCGGGGAGCTCGGCCGAGATCGACCCGGTGAGATCGGCGCCCACGCCGGGACGGATGAGATTGACCAGCACCAGCCCGGTGACGATCGCGAGCAGACTGGTGGTCACGTAGTAGAGGAAGGTCTTGCCACCGAGGCGGCCGAGCGAGCGTCCGCCACCGACCGAGGTCACACCGCTGATGATGCTCGAGAGGATCAGCGGCACGATCACCATGCGCAGCAGACGCACGAAGACCGTGCCCATCCAACCGAGCAACTGGGCCGCCCGCTCGCCGCCGAGCAACCCCAGGATCACGCCCAGGACCATCGCCGCGAGGATCTGCACGTGCAGTTGGGAGTAGAAGGGCTTGTGGGCCATCGTGCTCGCACTCATTCCGGCAGCTCCCCTTCGACGACCTCGACGCCGAGCCGGGCGGCGGCCGCGGAGGCGGTCGAGAAGACCTCCGCCTGCAGGTGATGGGCCATCCGGCGCGCCCACATCGGGGCGAAGGCCGTGAGCCGCTGGTCGGTGACCAGCAATGCGACCCGGCAGCCCGGCACGTCCTCCGACGACACGTCGCTCTCGAAACGGTCGGGGTCGTCGCGGATCTCGACGTCGTTCGGCACGGCGGACGATGCCCTCGGTCGTGGGCGCTCGGGATGTGGCCGGACGAGGCGAATCCGGACGCGGAACGGAGAAGTCTGCACGAACCACCGCACGTGGGGCAACCACCAGTCTCCGATCACGACGAACGACGCCGCGGGATCACTCCCGCGGCGCCGTCGATCGGTGAGGACCAACCCGCCAGTTCTACACCCTCACCGAACTCCTCTCCGTGGCCCTAGCGACGATTCGGCCGCATCTCGTCGAAGGCGACCGGCAGGTCCTCGAGTCCCGGCCCCTCGTCGTCCGGCAGCCGGATCTCTTCGGCCGCGACCTCGACGTCGAACGCGGTGTCGAGCCGGGCCAGCACCGCGGCCGCGTCGAGCGTCTCGGCCTCGTCGAAACCGGGGACGGTGTCGCCCCGGGCGACGAGGATCGGCGTGATCCGCTCGTGGCTGTGCATGGCGTCCTCGTGGCCGAGCACCGCCGCCCGGGCGTAGGCCAGCGCGGCCAGGACCGGACGCTCGGTCCGCTCGAGGGCCACCCCGAGGTTGTTGTAGAACACGGCCTGTTCCGCCCCGAGCTCGAGCGCGCGGCGCAGCGGTTGGATCGCCGCGGCGAAGTCCTCCCGCTGGATCCGCACGTAGCCCAGGTTGTTCAGCGCCCAGGCGTGGTCGGGGTCGCGCTCGGTGGCCTTGCGGAAGGCGGTCTCGGCCTCCTCGAGGTTGCCACTCGTGAGTTCGACCCGCCCGAGCACGTGCCAGGTGTCTCCGTACTCCAGGTCGACGTCCAGGGCGCGGTCCACGGCCATGCGGGCACTCTCCACGTCGCCGAGATCGAGATGCACACGACCCAGATTGACCAGGGTGCGCACCGCGTCCGGCGCCAGTTCCAGACTCCGTTCCAGCTCCACCACGGCGCCCTCGACCTCGCCCAGACGACGGTAGGTCAGCCCGAGCAGGTAGTGACGGTACGGCGAGGTCTCCTTCTCCTCGACGGCGACCTCGAGCGCGGCGGCCGCGACCTCGTAGTCGCCGGATTCGAAGGCCTCCACGCCGGCCGGCCAGGACTCGCCCTCGAAGAGCGGCGCGGGCTCGGGCGGCGTGGCGTCCGACAGGTCGGACACCTCGGCGGCGGGAAGGGTTGCAGACGAAGCGACGACCGAGTCGACGACGGGCTCGGCGTCGCGGACGAACTCCACCTCATGCTCCACGACCACGTCGTCGACGGGAGCGTCCTGCGCGGCCCGGGCGTCGATCTCGTGCTGGGTCTGGGCGATGAAGATCACGGCGTAGGTCAGGCTTCCCAAAACGGCCATGGCGATCAGACTCCACTTGGCGTTCACGGTGATTCCTCCGGTCGGGGGTTCGATCAGGGTCGACCGGGACCCTCGCAACGGCGGGGCCGCCGAACGCAGAATCTCCAAGTTCAATTATTGCAATGACTTGAGAACCTGCCGCCCCGCCCGCCGATCCACGGATCCGTGTCCCTCGGGACACGCTCCGAGGTCGCGATCGGCCAAGTGGTGTGACGGTCGTGGTTTGACGGCGCGTCCGCGGTGACACACCTGTCGGCTCAGAGGTCCCGCAGGGACACGCCCAGGGCACGGGCCTTCTTGTAGAGATGGGCGCGCTCCAGACCCAGGCGCCGCGCCGCCTCGGCGACGTTGCCACCCGCGCCGGTGACGGCGCGCTCGATCGCGCGGCGCTCGGCCTCGGCGACGATCTCGCGCAGCGTGACCGGCTCGTTGCTCTCGACGGGTCGGCCGCCGGGCAGCTCGGCTTCGACCTGGTCCTGGTCGATGGTCTCGTGCGGGCTGACGATCGCCAGGCGCTCGACCAGGTTCTTCAGTTCACGCACGTTACCCGGCCAACCGTAGCGACCGAGGCGCTGGCGGGCCGTGCTCGAGAGTCGCCGGGGCCCGAGACCCTGACGCGCGATCGCCCGCTCGAGGAACAGGTCGGCGAGCCCGGGAACGTCCTCCACCCGATCGCGCAGGGCAGGGACCTCGATCGGCACCACGTTGAGCCGGTGGTAGAGATCCTCGCGGAAGCCCCCCTCCCGCGCCTGGTCGAGGAGGTCCCGGTGCGTGGCCGCGACCACGCGCACGTCCACGGACTTCGTTTCGTTGCTCCCCACGCGGGACACCTCGCGCGTCTCCAGCACGCGCAGGAGCTTCGCCTGCGCCGGTGGTGGCATGTCGCCGATCTCGTCGAGGAACAGCGTGCCCCCGTGGGCGGCTTCGAACTTTCCCGCCCGCGCGCCGACCGCCCCGGTGAACGCCCCGCGCACGTGTCCGAAGAGTTCGCTCTCGATCAACGACTCGGGAATCGCCGCGCAGTTCACGGCCACGAAGGCGCGGTCACGGCGATGGCTGCCGCGGTGCACGGCGTTGGCCACGAGCTCCTTGCCACTGCCACTCTCGCCGAGCACGAGCACCGTGGCCTCGGTCGGCGCGACCTGTGCGATGCGCTCGCGAAGGTCGTGCATGGCTTTCGAGTCGCCCACCAGGTCGCCCTGGCCAACGGCCACCCGCAGTCTGCGGTTCTCCACGGTGAGCGCGCGGACGCGCAGCGCGTTCTCGAGGGTCACGAGCGTGGTGTCGCGCCCCAGCGGTTTCTCGAGGAAGTCGTGGGCCCCTTCGCGTACGGCACGCACGGCTGTCTCGATCGTTCCGTGCCCGCTCATCATGACCACGGCCAGATCCGGGCGTGCGGCGAACGCGCGGCGCAGGACCTCGAGTCCGTCGATCCCCGGCAGGCGCACGTCGACGAGGGCGGCGTCGAAGTCCTCGGACTCGAGCTGCTGCAGCGCCTCCTCTCCCGTCTCGACCGTTCGCACCTCGTGTCCGGCCAGCCCGAGCATCTGCTCGAGCATCAACCGGATGTTGCGCTCGTCGTCGACCACCAGGATCCGTGCACTCATGGGCGCTCCTCGTCGGGACTCGGGTCGGGGGCGAGGCGTGGGAGATCCAGGCGGGCCACCAGACCTCCTCCGTCGCGCGGAAGGGCCCGGAACCGTCCTCCGTGCGCCTCGACGATCCTAAGGGTGACGGGAAGACCCAGTCCGGTCCCCGCGGCCTTCGTGGTCACGTAGGGATCTCCGAGACGCGACTCGACCTCGCGGGCCAGGCCCGGACCACGGTCACGGACCTCGATCCACCAGTGATCGGCGTCGTCGCCCGGACCGCAGGCCAGTTCCACCGGCGCGTGCGGTGCGGCCTCGGCCGCATTCTTCAGCAGGTTGTGCAACGCGCGGCGCAACTGCTCGGCATCGCCGCGGACCGAGTCGGGCGCGCCGGCGGCATCGGCGTCGAAGCGGACGTCGGGATGGGCGGCGCGGGCCGTCCCGAGCGCGGCGTCGAGGAGATCGCCCACGTCGACCGGTGCGACGGCGAGCTGCGGCTGGCGGGCGAAGTCGCGGAACTCCTCGACCAGCCGCTGCAGGCTCTGCAGCTGATCGCGCGCCGTGCGGAGACTGGCCGGCAGCGCCGCCCGAGCAGCCGGATCGTCCCGGGTGGCGGCCGTCTCCACGTTGTCGACCGCCAATGACAGCGGGCTCAGTGCGTTGCGGATCTCGTGCGCGATGCGGCGGGCGATCTCGCGCCAGGCTGCCCGCCGCTCGGCGCTGCGGATCCGCGCCTCGGCAGCTTCGAGATCGCGTGTGAGCCCCCGAAGGGCCGTTCCGAGCTGCTGCACCTCGCGCGGTCCGCCCTCGGGAAGATCCGGGTGCCGCGCTCCCCGCCCGATGGCACCGACCGCACCGGCCATCTGTTCCAACGGCCGGCCGAGTCCGGCCGCGACCCATGGCGCCGCCACGGCCGCCACCACCAGTCCGCCCACACCGGCCACGAGGATCCAGACCCGGAGCCCTTCGAGGGCGCGAGCCGCGGCGGGACGCCCGGGGTCCCACGTGAGGAAGGCGCCTCGGCCCGGCTGCCAGCCCGCCGGCAGCTCGAACCGGGACTCGCCGCGGGCGGGCGAGGGCGCGCCCCAGCGCAGGGCGTCGAGTTCCAGCGCCTCGCGCCAACCCGCCAGCACCCCGGCTCCGAGACCGAGCCCGACGACGAGGCGCAGGTCTCCACCCGGGCCCGCCGTGCGCGCGATGGCGCCCACCGTCCAGTCGGGTGCCCCCGCACCCGGCGGGGACGCATCGAAGACCAGCCGCGCGCTCGGCAGGGCTCCCAGCAGGTCGTCCGCGTGGGGATGGATCGTCCCCGCTCCGGCCCGCCAGTGGGCACTCGAGAGGATCCGACCTTCGGGATCGAGCAGGATGACCTCGTCGACTTCGAGCCTCGAGGCGGTGGCGCCGGCCCAGTCCGCCAGCGCGCGGCGGATTCCTGCCCCGTCACGGGAGAAGTCGGCGGCGACGGACTGGAACTCGCCGCTGTCGACCAACTGCCGCAGGGCCGCTCGCGCCGCACGTCCGCGGTCGCGGAGCGCGGCCACCGTCAGGGTTCGGCGTTCCTGCTCCCAGGTCCGGTGGGCATCGCGGCTCGCCTGCTGCCGGGCGACCTCCAGACCGCCCGTGACGATCGACACCAGGGACAGTGCGACCGCCATCAGGGCCACGGTCCAGCGCGCCCGCAGTCCCACGGCGATCAGTCGACCCGGCCGCGACGGGTCTCGAAGCGAGGCTCGTCGCCGCTCGCGGGTGGATCGGGCACCGGCGCGTCGGGGCGGGACCACTGCGGATCGTCGCGATGGGCAGCCCACCAGTCGAGCCAGAACGAGGCCTGCGCGCCCGGGTCGAGAGAACTCACACCGGGCGGCTCCTGCGCCCCGGTCAACTGCTCCAGTACACGCCGCACGAACGCCCGGGCGTCGTCCCAGTCGACGGACACGAGCTGCGAACGCCCGTCGATCGACTGGGTCCGGTACGCCATGGCGAATCCGGCGCGGTGGGCCTCCGCGCGCGGCATCGGGAGCAGAGAGATCAACTCGCCCACGACAGGTCGGTGCCGCGGACCCAGCCGATCGACCACGAGGTCCCGGACGGCGCGTTCCAGGTAGATCGACCGCACCCATCGGGCGGCGGGCACGGGCGGACCGTCCTCGGGTTCCAGGCCGTCGAGGAAGCGCGCGAGATCCGGAGCCCGGGTCGGATCGCGCCAGTAGCGGGCCTGCCACTGCGCTGCCTCCCACCAGCCCAGGGCCGCGAGGCGCCGCCGCGTGAGATCCGGTCCGCTGAACGGACGCCCCACGGCGCGCTCCAGCGCTTCCAGCGACAGCTCCCACAGGTCGTCGACGGCGTGTCCGACCGTGGTTCCGCGATCGGGGTCCCACCGACGGGGACCGATCCCGACCGCGGCGAAGCCCTCGGGCAGCGTTCGCAACACCTCGACGAGCCCCGATGCGAGGAAGGTGTGGCGATCGGGATCGAGACGGCCGAGCACACGGATCCTCAGCACCGGATCGGCGTCGAGCGACGCGATCCAGTGCGGCGCCGTGCGCGCGGCGCGATCGCGCGACGGCAGGCCGAGCGATTCCACCCAGGCATCGACGTCGGGGATACGCGCGGGATCGTGCGTGAACCGCGGATCCTCTCCACGTTCGGCCCACCACCGTGTCACGATCCGGACGATCCCCGCGACCGTGGCCGCCGCGCGCCGATCGGTCGACGCCATGGCCCGCTCGAGGTCGCCGGCGAAGCGGACGTCACGCCCGACCCCGGGTTCGGGGGCAACCGCGCCCAGCAGCCGCAACCCCTGCCACTGCACGTCGGGCCACGAGGGCGGCTGGTCTCCGGGATCCGGCCCTCGGTCCCGCGGGACGTACAGGGAGTCGAGTTCGGCGGCGGCGACGGGACGGGACTGCCGCAGGAAGGACACCAGGGTATCGGTCAGTGCTGCGGCATCCGGGTCGACCCTCTCGAGCACTCCCCGGGCGAAGGGCTCCGAGCCGGCCATGCGCCAGAGCAGCTCGCCGAGTTCGTCGACCCTTCCGTCGGCCGCGGACTCGGGGCGCGGCGCCAGACCGTGCACCAGCAACTCGAGCGGACTCGCAGCCGCCGATGCCGACGCCGATGCCGACGCCGACACCGACGCGACGAGCAGGATCATCAGGACCGATTTCAACCGACACTCCAGGGTTCGCGGCGCATCGCGTTCACAGGTCGCCCGGCGCAGGACCGGTGGCGTGTCTACGGTAGTCCGCCCACGCCCGGGCCAGCGCCCGCCAACCGCGCCAGCCGTCACCTCCGAGCAGGGCCGGCCTCCACAGCCGGAGCCACAGGATCGCCACCGACCACGGGGACGGCGAGCCGGGTGGTCCGTGCCGTCGCACCAGTGTGAGCCGACTGCGCAGGTTGTAGTAGAGGAACGCCGGGCTGGCCACGCGCGTGGTCGCCGAGACCTTGTGCACGAGCCTCGACTCCGGCGCGACCCCGACGCGATAGCCTGCTTCCTCCGCCCGCAGGCAGAGATCGACGTCCTCGCAGAAGTGGAAGTAGCTCGTGTCGAGCCTCCCCACGCGCTCGAGGACCTCGCGCCGCAGCAACATGGTGCACCCGGTGATGTAGTAGTGGCGGGTGCCGTGGGTTCCGAGCGTCTCCGGATCGACCGGACGCTGGACGTGCCGCACCCAACCCGTGGCCACGTCGAACCGACCGCCCCCGAACGCCCAGAGGCGCTGGGGATCGTGTGCGTAGGCGATCGCCGCCCCGACCACACCCAGTGACGGATCCGCCTCGGCACGCTCGACCATGGGCTCGACGAACCCGGGCTCGACCTCGGTGTCGTTGTTCAGCAGGAGGACGTAGTCCGCACCGTGGTCCAGGGCGCGGTCGATCCCCGCGTTGTTGCCGCCGGCGAACCCCAGGTTCGCGCCCGTCTGCAGGATCTCCACGGCGGGGAAGGTTTCCCGGATCGCGGCCTCCGACCCGTCTTCGCTGCCGTTGTCGACCACGAGCAGTTCGAGTTCGGGGTAGGTACACACCGAGAGCGATCGGAGGCAGGCGAGGGTGTCGTCGCGTCCGTTCCAGTTGAGGACCACGACGACGACCCGGGGTGACGGAGCATCTGTCGGCATGCACGTCCTGTCGCGTTGCGCGGGGCGTTGGGACGACGTAAGCTACGCCGCATGAACACCTTCCAGCAAGCATGCAGACGAAGCGCCGGGATCCTCCTCCTGTTCCTGCTGACCGCTTGTGGAGACGGGATGCCTCCCGACCTGTGTCAGGTGGCGCCGCTCGACGATCGCGACGCCTACGTGCAGGAGATCGAGCGGGCGCGGGCCGAACGGGAACGGAGTTTCCGGACACAGTCCTGGAGTCCGGTTCCCGAGGCACTGCGCGCCGACTGGCAGGGTCTGCAGTACTACCCCGTCGACCCCTCGCTCCGGGTGCAGGGTCCCTTGATCCGGGTGGTCAACGGGCGGCGCTTCGACATCGTCACCACGTCGGGAGAGCTCCGCCCCTGCCACGAGATCGGCTACTTCCTGGTCGACCTCGGTGCCGGTCCCGAGAAACTGCCGGTGTACGAGTTGCTCGACCAGCGGTCGCGCGAGGAGAACATGTTCGTTCCCTTCGCCGACGCCACCACCGGGACGGAGACCTATCCGGCCGGACGCTACCTCGAGGTCGAGCCCGTCGAACGCGGCCTGTACCTGCTGGACTTCAACACGGTCTACAATCCGTCGTGTGCCTACGGAGGCTCGTTCCAGTGCCCGGTGGCTCCCGACGAGAGTCACCTGCGCGCGGCGGTTCGTGTCGGCGAACGGGGCTGGTCGGAAGCGGCTGCGGAGTAGCTTCAGGCCGAGCCCAGGCTCCGCACGTCGCGGCGGGGGAAGTGCGCGCGCAGGCTCGCTGCCGCCGGACCGTCGATCTCCAGACGGACGCGCTCGCCGTCGGGCTGTGCCCGGAGTTCGACGTGACTCGTCGTGGTCGCCTCGTCGTCCGACGGTTGTGCGATCAGACGGGCCATGAGCCGGAGAGCGACTCCACGCGGCACGGCCTGGGCCGCGAGCGACGCGGGGAAGTGCACCGACGCCTCCATCCGGTTGTTCCGCCGCAGGGTCTCGAGCGCGAGCAGGTCGCGCCCGAAGGCCATCTCGTCCTCGAGAGCCACCTGGCGCGAGCGGTCCGCCTTCACGTGCGCCGCCGCGCGGTCGAGGGTCCGGAGGATCCGAGCCCCCGCCTCGGCGTCGCGTTCGCCGACGCGGGCCGCGGCGGTGAGCACCTCGGACTGCCAACCGCTCGAGAGTGTATCGACGGGATCGGGCCAACTGCGTCGCGGTCGCGATCCACCGGCCGGTCGCGTTCGTCCGACGGCGACCGGCGGCACCGGGGGCGTCTCGGACGCGGCGGCCTGCCCACTCCCGGAGGCCTCGATCGGGCGTGCGTCGGTCCGGCGGAACGCGGCGATGGCACCCGCCAGCAACGGAGCGATCGACCGGAGCAGACGACGCTCACCGTCGAAGTAGGGCAACAGATCGCGACGGTCGCCCAGCAGCAGGGTGCCCTGCCGTTCGCCGCCCACCAGCAACGGCACCCGCACCTGCACCGGCTCCTGACCTTCACCGGCGTGGCCCACGGCCACCCGCACCCCGCGCGCCCGCAGCGCCTGGGCGACGTCGGCGCAGGTCGCCTCGACCAACTCGGCCAGACCTCGGCCCTCGGCCATGCGCGTGGCGAAGCGGTCGCGCAGCTCGACCGCGCTCGTCCGCCGCGCGAAGAGAACCCGTTCGGCGGCCGCGGAAACCGATCGTGCCGCCCACGGCGCGACAGCCACCGCGCCCATGAGGATCGAGATGCGCAGCACGCTCAGACCCAGGCCACCGAGCTCGGGCATCAGCAGCGCCACGCGGTGGAACGTCCAGTAGGCTGCCAGCACGACGGCGAGCCATGTGCTCACTCTGAGCACGCCCAGGACGAATCGATCCATGAACGAGAACTCGTAGCGGACGAGCGCCAGGAACACGACCACGGGAACGCTGTGGAGGTGGACCAACGGAAGCAGGACTTCCTGGGTCACGCGTGGACGTCCGTCGTGCCAGAGAGCGATCAGCCCGAGCGTCAACCCGAGACTGGTCAGGAGGACAGCCCGACCTCCCACCGGAACGGCGAGGTGCTCCTGCCCGGGACGCGCCGGGAAGAGCACGAAGCAGAGGACCCACAGGAAGGTCCCGAACAGGTAGGGCGAGATCGGTCCGATCGAGGACCGCAGGCCCTCGACGACCGCGGACACGCCGCCGGCGTCGACCAGGTAGACCAGCCCCCCGGCGATCACCAGGACATAGGCGGCCGGCACCATCGTCTGCGCGTTGGCGTGGAGCTGATGCGTGATCCAGGCCCGCAATCCCCTGCGTTCGCGCCGGAAGCGGCGCTCGAAGGTCGCGAGCATCTGGAAGAAGATGGCCAGGACCAGCAGGTTTGCCGCGAGCTGCGCAGCGGGGATCGCGACCTGCGTCCGCGTGTCGAAATGGAAGTGATCGATGGCGATTCCGAACTCGACGGCCTGGATCGCGAGCGAAACGGCCAGCAGACCGTTCGCCGCCGCGAAGATCTGCGCTTCGCGACCGCGCTCACGCACCAGGGTCCAGAAACCCAGGACGACGTGCAGAACGATCGCGAAGAGGAAGACGAGCGCCATTCCCAGGTGGAGATCGCGCGTCAGGTCCGAAATCATGCCGGTAGTCTAGCACAGGACGACGGCGAGCCGGAGGATGGCTCGTGACTCCGCGAGAAGTCGACCGTACCGGGTCAGGCCTCCGCGGCGCGGCGCCGGCGCGAGGTCATGCGCTGTTCCTCGGCCCGGAGCGTCTCGAGCACCACCGATAGACTCTCGGTCAGGTTCATGAGCCGCTCGTCGTCGAGGGTCTCGACCTGCCGCTCGAAGAACTCGCGCCCCTCGGGCTCGAGCTGCTGCACGGTGCGGTGTCCCTCGGGCGTGGCCATGACCCGGAACGAGCGACGGTCCTGCGGTTCGGGCTGTCGGGTGACGAGCCCCTTCTTCTCGAGGCGCAGGATCATGCCGGTCATGTTCTGCTTGCTGACGCAGAGCTGACGGCAGAGTTCGGTGGGAGTCAGCCCGCGCTCACCGACCTGCGACAACAGGCCGAGCGTGAGCCATTGGGCCGACGTGATGTCCGCCTGGCGCGCGAGTGCCCCCCCGCGACGGTCGAGAAGGTTCGCCACGCGCAGGGTGTCGAGCAGGGCCCGGCGGGCCAGGGTCGCACGGTCGAGGTTCTGCATTGTGGGTCCTCCGCTCACGGACGATCAACGCCTTGCTGCGGCCGTCAAAATAGGGATGATCTTGGGGGACAGCAACAGGAACGGGGGCCCCGGATCGGGAGCGACGCGAAAGCCCGGTGAACTCACGTCTCCTCGTCGCCGAAATAGCTCGCCTCGACCGTCGTCTCGATCCCGCCGCGCACGAAGAACTCGGCCTCGATGGTCATCTCGCGCGGATGCACCGCCCCCACCAGGTCGTCGAGGATCCGGTTCGTCACGTCCTCGTGGAACGCCCCGACGTCCCGGTAGCTCCACACGTACAGCTTCAGCGACTTCAGTTCGACGCACTTCGCATCGGGCACGTAGCGGATGTGCAGGTTCGCGAAGTCGGGCTGTCCGGTCTTCGGGCACAGACACGTGAACTCGGGAATCTCGAAGCGGATCTCGTAGTCGCGCCCCGGACGGGGGTTGTCGAAGGTCTCGAGCGTGCGACCCGGCGTGGTGGACATCGACGGTGTTCCTCGGACAAGGAGGGGGATCCCGCAGTGCCGCGGAAGAGTACGCCCGACTCCGCCGGGCGGCAAACCGGGGAGCACCCCATGACCCCGGACGCGAAACGGGAGCTCCCCGGTGGGAGCTCCCGTCGCGTCGGTCCGGAGACCGTTGTCGTGCGTTCGTCGGACTAGTTCAGGCCGACGGTGGCGCCGAGGTACCAGACCAGCGGGTCGTTGTTCCCGAGCGACAGCGTCTTGCCCAGGTTCTCCTTCACGAGCTGGAAGTCGATCCGGACGTTCTCCGTCGGCTGAGCGAACAGACCGGCCGACCAGTCGTAGTCGAAGTCACCGCTGGAGGAGTCGACCGGCTCCCCGTCGTTGGTCTGGCCGTCGAGATCCTCGGTGCTGCTCCGCTCGTACTGACCGGTGACCGCACCCATGATCCCGAAGTGGTCGGAGATCTTCTCCCACGCGGCGACGCGCACACCGGGGATCATGAACGTGGTGTTCGTGACCTCGGAGTCACCGGGCTCGGTCTTCAGGTTGAAGTACGACCCGACGAACTCGACCGACGTCTGACCGTCGACCTCGTTCTTCAGGAAGCGACCGGCGTTGGCCAGGAAGCCGAAGGCGCTCTCGTCGGTGTTGTCGTTCGGGCCACCGCTACCGAACACGAAGCTACCCTGGTAGATGTACAATTCGGTGTCGTAGCGGGCGTTCAGGCTGAAGTTCAGGAAGTCGCCCTCGACCGACTGCACTTCACCACCGGCGAGACTCTCGTCGGTCTCGCTCTGCAGGGTCAGCTCGGTCGAGACATGCAGACCGTTGCCATTGCCCCAGCTCGCCTGCAGACCGTAACCGTAAGCGCTATCTTCGACCGTCTGGTCGTTGTCCGCGCCTGCGGCATCGTTCGTGTTGGTCTCCGCGGCCCACAGGACGTTGACCGCCCAGGCACCGCTCGTCAGCGGCTTGGCGATACCGACGTTGATCCAGGGGTTGTCCAGCGCGTTCAGGTTGTCCGCAGCATCCCCGAACATGCTCGGCATGAAGAAATCGCCCGCGCGATTCCCACCCCAAAGGAAGTTGGCAGCCTGACCACCGAGGTCGGTCCGACCGACCTGCATGTTCAGCCAGAGTTCGTCGTAGGCTTCCCACCAGACGCGGGCACGGCCACCGTCGTCTGCATCACCCACGAGCGACTGCGAAACGAGTTCGGCGCCGGAGCCGTTGTACACGGCCAGGTGCGGCCAGGCGTTCAGGAGAGCCGTGGTGTTGTTGAGCGTGGTCCCGCGCATGCTCGAGTGCGCGGCTTCCGACCCGATGGTCGCGTCGTTGGCGTTGGCCAGGGTCGGCATCGCGACGATGGCCACGATGGCCAGCGTGCGCCAGAAAGCGGACTTCATTGAGCCTGCTCCTTGGTTGATCACCTCGATGCGTCACCGGGTCCGACGGGCGGTCGCTTCCCTCGTTCCGACCGCTTCTTCGCCGGCGACATGACCAGGTCGGGACAACGCGCCGAGCGCCGAGAGCCCTTTCCGGTCGTTCAAGCGCGACACGGTAGTACGAGTGGGGTGGGTGTCAATGCGTTTTCGGATCGTCTCCCCAGGAATCTGCACAAAATCGTTGATCAGATCCTTACCAACACCGATTATGGGAGATTGTTGCGAGAAACCGTCCGCCTCTTCCCGAGCCCGGTCCGCGACGACTCCCCCCGTCCGGTCGACCCCCGCCGGGTCCCGTTCGCCCGACCATGACGCCCAAGGGACGGCCTTCACGCACCGAAGTGATCGGGGTCCTGGCCCTGGCCACCGCCGCATTGGCCCTGCGTTTCGTGCATCTGGATTGGAGCCTCCCGGCGATCGAGGAGGAGGCCCTTCCCACGAAGAAGGCCTTCGGAATGTGGGGCTGGGAGACGGGAACCTTCCAGCTGGACCCCGAGACCGCGGGCTGGCCCTCCCTCTCGTTCTACGTCCACCTCCTGTGGCAATTCGTCTATTACGGGTGGGGGCGACTGACCGGCGACTTCGCCGGCCCGCTCGATTTCTGGGTCTCGCAACAGCTGGATCCCACGCCCCTGATGCTGTGGTCGCGCGGCCTGAGTGCCGTCGTGTCGACGGTGCCGGTGGTCGTGGCCTGGTTCTGGGCACGGCGCTTCGGGCTGAGCGCACCGGGCGCGGCGCTGGCCGCTCTGCTCGTGGGCATCAGCCCCGTCATGGTTCGCCACGCGCAGATGATCGAGCCCGACGCGCTGGTCACCATGCTCGCCGCCCTGGCGATGCTCGCGTTGCCACGTGTGCTCACCCGCGGCTCCACGCGCGACTACGTGGTGGTCGCGATCCTGGCCGGACTCGGTGCCGCGAGCAAGTACACGCCCGTTCTGCTGTGCGTGAGCATCTACGTCCTGCATCTCGTGCGCCTGCGACGTGAAGGGCGATCGCTCGCCGCCCTCGGCCTCGACGACGCGCGGCTGGGATGGGCGGCCCTGGCCAGCGTGCTCACCTTCTGCGTGGCCAGCCCCTACACCTTCGCGAACCTCGAGGTGCTTCGGCGCGATCTCGCCTATCAGCTCATGCACATGAGCGCCGGCCACTTCGGTCACGCCGAGCAGGGGGTGGGCTACATCCACTACCTCACGCGCGTCCTCCCACGCGCGCTGGGCTGGCCGGCGTTCGCGTTGTCGATCGCCGGACTCGTCGTCATGACCCGACGTCGCGGCACCGAAGACATCGCGTGGCTGGCGGCCTTCGTGCCGTACTTCCTGGTGATGGGATCGCTGAGCACGCAGTTCGATCGTTACATGCTGCCGTTGGTGCTGCCGTTGGCGGTGTCGGCGGCGGTCGCGCTCCGTGCTGCCGTCGAACGCTGGCCCCGGACCACCGAACACCCCGTGCCGGCGATCGCAGTCGTCGCCGTGCTCCTCCTCGCGTGGCCGGCGCAGGGTGTCGGACGTTTCCTCGAGGCCCAGGGGCGGACCAGTACCCAACAGGCAGCGGCCGACTGGTTCGCGGCCCAGGCCGGACCCGACACCACCACCGTCGTCACCGAACGATACGGCCCGCATCTGCTCGAAGATCCCAGAACGACCGACGACTACCAGCCGATCTTCGAACGACTCGACGAGGACCAGGCGCAACGCCTCTTCGACCGTCCCTTCT
This sequence comes from Candidatus Krumholzibacteriia bacterium, assembly GCA_035268685.1. Taxonomy (NCBI): domain Bacteria; phylum Candidatus Krumholzibacteriota; class Candidatus Krumholzibacteriia; species Candidatus Krumholzibacteriia bacterium. The sequence continues at coordinate 37,962 of DATFKK010000104.1, forward strand.
TCGTCTACCAGCTCCTGCCCATGTACTCGGCGCGGGTACACCTGACCGCCTACTACTACGACCTGCGTCACTTCCTGGCCTACGACTACGTGGTCACCTCGGGTGCGGTCCGGCGGCGCTACGAGGGCGAGCCCGAACGCTTCCCGCGGCAGGTCGAGTTCTACCGTGACCTGAGGAAGTACATGGAGGTGGCGGCCGACTTCGCGCCCGGCGACGACCATCGCGGTCCCCGCGTCACCCTGCACCGCTGGACGGAGCAGGGCCGGCGCCAGCTGATCCGTGAACACGGTCGGCCGGACGCCTCGCACTACCGCGCGTGGACCGAGCGCGTGCACGCGCCCGACTTCCTGGCGTTCGCCGAACAGGTGGCGGTGCACGCCGAGCGCGAGGAACGTCATCGGCAGGCGATGACCTACTACCGCATCCTCGGCGAGACGTCCGAGCCCGACCTGCGTCCGTACTGGATCGAGCGTGCGGGGATCGCCGCCGTGAATGCCGACGACCTCCGCCGAGCCACGACCCTCTTCCGGGCGCTGCTCGAACGCGATCCCGGCAACGTGGTCGCCCTGGGCAATCTCGGCTTCGTGGCCGAACGCACGGGCCGGTCGGACGAGGCCCGTACCTGGTACCGCCGCTGCATCGAGGCCGACACCGAGGGAACGGCTTCGCGCTGGGCCCGTCGTCGTCTGGAGGCGATGGACGGCGGAGATCGCCGCTGAGCTCCGACCTCGTCGCTCAGAACTCGCTCTTGAGCGCCCCGAACGAACGCGTCTCGGTGGGAACCACCGTGTCGGCACTCAGCGGCTCGGCATCGAGCTCGATCCACCGCCACTGCGTCGCGCCCATCGACTGGTAGCCGAGCGATCCGAAGACGACCCGCCCGACGCCGAGGGTCCCCGAGCCGTTCCCCCGCGCCCGTAGGACCTCGGTACCGTCGACCCAGACGGTGAGTGTCTCGTCGGGGTCCTCGATCCGCGAGTTCTTGCGGATCCGCAACACCCGCTCGTCGACCAGGGACGCGGGCGCCGACGCAACCCACCGCAACTCACCCCCCGAGCGTTCGGCCACGTCCACGCGATCGTGGTGCAGCTGGACGATGAGCTCCAGTCCCGGTCGACTGACCTCGACCACCGCGCCCTGACCGCCGATGTTGCTGTGGACCTTCACCGCGGCCCGGAACTCCACGGCGTGCTCGGCCTGCAGTTGGCCAAGCATGCCCTGGAAGGCGATGAACCCGTCCCCCATGTTGTCGTTGCAGACCAGGGTACCCTCGTGCAGGAAGGCGTGCGCCGTCCCGATCCGCGACCAGGGCGAGTTCGAGGCGTCGGGGACCTGCGTCATCTCGGTGCGGTCGCCGACCGTCACGAGGTCCTGCGCCCGAGAAGGCGCGGCTGCCGCGAGGGCGACGAACGCAGTGGCGAGGGCGAGGCGAGTGACGGCCTGTCGGTGGCGAAGCCGAGCGAGCGTCGGGAGCCGGCGCATGGACATCGTTTCCGGACGCCCGGCCCCGGTGCGATCGATCGGCGGGGAGAGCCGCCGTCGAACAGATCCGGAGGTGGGCCCGTCCCGGGGGGAGCAAGGTGGTCAGGATGTTACCATTTTCGTGACCACGACGGGAAGCCCCCCGGGATTGCAGAGGGTTGTGGCTCGAAGATTGTGCACTCGCCCGACACCGGGCCGATGCTTCGGACCCGCGAGCGCAAGCGTCACCGGACCGTGACGAAAAAGGCGAAAGAAAACCGTGAACGCGAGCGCTGCTCCCCGTCCGACCGGAACGCACAATCTCGGAGGCACAGAAAAAAAGGAGCGGACCCGCGCGCCAGCGATGGGTCCGCCCCCCTTCCTGTCCTTCCACCCGCGACCAGGAGCAGCAGCCGTGCCACCGGATCCCGGCATTGAAAACCAACGACTTACGCGATCGTCCCTCGGGTCACCGTACGAGGAGGTACGCCAGGCGTACCGTTGCGGAACGCTCGACGGACGCGGCCGCGCTCAGAGACCGATCTCCCGGCCGGCCGTTGCCGACCACTCGACGGCATCGAGGTACGCCCCTCGGATCTCTGACGACTCGAGCCGGCCGAATCCGACCTTCTCCCAGTCGCCGCGTTCGTAGGCGACCACGCACTCGAGGGCCTGTCCCATACGTCCTTCGCGATTCAGCAGGGCGGTGTTCAGATCGCTGGCCAGGGGCAACTGCTCGACGATGTCCTCCATGGACATGTCCAGGAGGGCGTCGAGGGTCGAGAAGAGTCCCGCCGTGAAGTACACGTCGGGATTCGCCACCCCGGCGCGGTCGGCGAGCTGCTCGCACATGCGCGCCCGGACCATGGCCGTGACCATCAACTCGTCGGGCTTGTCGTCGAGAGCGCTCAGGGTGAGAAGGCTGACCCACGCGCGGATGTGGTGCAGCCCGAGCAGCACGAGCGTCTGCCGGATCGACTCGACCTTCTGTGGCAGTCCGTAGAAGGCCGAATTGATCAGACGCAGCAGCTTGTAGCTGAGCGAGAGGTCTTCGCGGATGATCCGCTCGAGCGTGTCGATCTCGACGTGCGGATCCTGCAGTTTGGCCAGCAGCCGCAGAGTGGCCAGGCGGTTGGCCGGGATCCGGTGCCCGCCGACCACGTTCGGCCGGCACAGGAAGTAGCCCTGGAACAGGTCGAAACCCAGGTCCTTGCAGAACTCCAGGTGCTCGGTCGTCTCGACCTTCTCGGCCAGCAGGACCACGTCGAAGGGCCGGACCATCCGGACCTGTTCCGCGATCTCGGAGGGCGACAGGGCCAGCACGTCGATCTTGACGATGTCGGCGATCTCGAGCAGCGGATCGAAGTGCGGCTGGTAGACGAAGTCGTCGAGAGCGATCCGGTAACCGCTCTGGGCGTAGCCGCGGATGCTCTCGATCAGCGGAGCGTCGACCACCTCGTCCTCGAGCAGTTCGAGCACCACGCGGTCGCGCGGAAGCGGCATGTTCTGCGCCGACAGGAAGAAAGTTCGGGTCAGGTTGAGGAACGCGGGCAACTGGCCGACGAGCTGATCGAGCCCCAGATCGAGGAAACTGTCGAGCAGCACGCGGACGCTGGCCTGGTCGCGGTCGGAGAAGTGCGCGGCCTGGTCGTGCGCCTGTTGGCGGAAGAGGAGCTCGTACCCGACCACGTCGAGCTTCAGGTCGAAGATCGCCTGACGCGCGACGAAGGCGTTCGCGAGTGACGAGCCGTTCTGCGATGCGGTCGGTGCGTCCATCCCATGTCCTGGTTCCGGGTCGCGAGAGCCCACCCGACGCCTGCCATTGGCGTGCCAAGCTTGCGCCGAGGGGACCCCGACCCCACACTGCAGGCGCGTTCGCCCCTGATTCGACCCCTCCCGCAGGCCCGGCGGTGGCTCCCGTGCAGTCCTCCCCTCCGCGTTCCCCTGCACCGGCGGTGCTCTGGCTCTTGGCCTTCGTGGCCGTCGTGAGCCATCTGCCGGCCGTGGGGTTCGACTTCGCCCAGGACGACTTCGCCGGCCTGGCGCGGGCCGCGGGCATCCTCGACGTCGAGGGCTGGCCACCCCGCCTGTGGACGAGCACGGTCACGTGGTCGGCACTCTGGCCGGCCTTCGGAAGCGACCCCGGCCCGTACCACGGGCTCTCGCTGATTCTGTTGCTGGGGATCGCGGTGTTCGCGGCCCGCCTGGCCCACCGGCTCGGCGCGGGAGACGCGGGTGCCGCCGTGACCGGCTTCCTGACCCTCCTCGGCCCCACCACCGTCCTCCCCGTGGCGTGGGTGAGCGCCGCTGCGGAGCTGTGGGCCGTGCTCTTCGCGCTCGTCGCCCTCGACCTGTGGATCACGCCGGGTCGCGGGATCCGGCCGCTGGCGGCCGGCGTGGCGGCAGCCCTGTCGGTGCTCTCGAAGGAGCCCGCACTCGGGCTCTTCCTTCTGCTGCCACTGGCGTCGCGCTGGTTCGTCGACGAAGAGCCCGCACCCACGCGGCGAGGCCGTGCACTGGTGGTGACCGCGCTGGCCATGCTCGCCGTGATCGGCGCGCTGCAGATCCGCTCGGCCTTCGCGCACGGACCGGGCGATCCCTATGCCCTCGGGGGCGTGGCCGACGTCGCCGGAAACCTTCTGCGATCTCTGGGGTGGGCGGTGTGGCCGTGGCCGGGGTCGATTCCGCCGGGATGGCTGGCGCGGATCCTGGGAGGGATGGTTCTCGCCGTGGTCGGCGTCCTCGCCGTCCGGCGGGCCCGCCGGGACGATCCCCGGGTCCTCTTCCTCGGCCTGCTGGCCCTCGTGTCGCTCGCTCCGACGGTGGTCCTGCGCGACCACCAGTACACCTACTACGCGCTGCTCGCGAACGTGGCCGTCGCAGCGATCTTCGGCCTGGAGATCGGTCCGAGGATCGACCGCCGACTGCGGTCGACGACACCTCGTGGGGCGGCGCTGGTCGGCGCGTCGGTGCTCGTGGGCGCCGCCTCGATCGTCGGTGTCTCCGCGCGCGTCCACGCGCGGGGCGAGGACGGCCTGCTGGTCGATCCGATCCTCCGTCGTAGCTCGATCGTCGCCGACGTACGAGCGCAGATCAGCGACCTGCGCCGGGCCCGTCCGTCGCCGACGGCAATCGGTGTCCTCCAGGCCGCGCGCACCGCCGACCCGCCCGACCCCGAGGCCTCTCGCGACCGGCTCGTGTTCATCGGCACCCCGATCTACCTGTCGCTGCAGGGCGATCGCGGTCTCGGAATCCTCTCCGGCGAACGGCTCGACGCACGCTGGATCGGCCACATCGACGACGTCCCGGGGGGCGGATTCGTGTTCCTCGATGCCGGGGACGCCGTCCTTCGCCCGCTCGGGCCGCCGGACAACGCGCGGATCTACGCCGCGATGATCGCGGTGGCCGGCGGGCAGTTCGCGCGGGCTCGCCACGAGCTCTGGAGTGTGATCAGCGAGCAGGGAACGCGCGTTCGCTTCGCCTTCGACCCCGCGAACCTGCCGATCCGCCCCGAGGAGCTGGACGCCGAAGCTCCCGTGTTCGCCCGGGAACTGGCGGAAGCCGCCGAGGCCGATCCGACCGACGGCCGGATCCTGCGTCTGTTCGAACAGATCTACGAGCAGGTGCGGGGACGGGAGCTGGTGCGGGATCTCGACGTGCCGCTGCGGGCACCGCGCTTCGATCAGTGATCGGACGGGACGATCACGGGTAGACTGCGCTCGCGCATCCCGCACACGACCTCGCAGTGGTCGCCGCGATCCTCCCCGTCGATCTGGACCGCCAGGTCGTCCTCGCAGCGCACGCGGACGTGCGTCCCACGGTGCACCCGGACTCCCTTGTCGGCCTGTTCCCGCGGGAGGAGCGGACCCGCGAGGACGCTGATCGATTGCTCGAGGGTCCGGGCCTTCATCACCGCCACGTCGAGATGGCCGTCGGTCCCGTCGGCACTCTCGGGGTAGACGAAGGGGCCGATCATGGTTCCGAAGTTCGCGACCATGACCGACGCGCCGCGCTCGGAGATCGTGTGGCCGTCGACCTCGAGCTCGAAGTCGTGGTGTTGCACCGGAAGGTTCCTCGCCACCGAGACCAGGTAGGCGAGCTTGCCGACCTGCTGCTTGAGACGGCGGTCGGCTTCGCGGATCACGCGGGCATCGAGTCCCATTCCGACGCCCAGCACGAAGGGCTCGCCGCCGAGCGTCCCGACGTCGACGCGCCGTACCTCGCCGTGGCGCAAGGTGGCCAGGGCTCGATCGAGTCGCGGGGACAGCGACATCCGCTGGGCCAGGACGTTCCCGCTGCCCCGCGGGACCACCAGGAGTGGCCGGTACCCGCCGACGAGTTCGCGGGCGGCCGATTGCACCGTTCCGTCGCCCCCGATCACGACGACCGGCTCGTCGCCGGGATGTTCGGCGATGATGCGATCGGCCCCGCGCTCGGGCGTGGTCTCGTGCCAGACGGGTTCGAGCCCCGCGCGCTCCAGGGCGCGGCGGAGTCGGTCCCGTTCCAGCACGCGCTGCGCATGGGCTCCGGCCACCGGATTGATCACCACCAGGGCCGAGGTGGTCGCGGTCATGGGCTTCCCCCGTCGAGTGACGGAGATACGATCGACTCGGGAACGGTCCGGGGCAACGCCGGATCGCATCTGGTCGCTGCTCGGGCGGCGGGGTCTTAGGTTGTCGGCTCCGTCCGTACCTCCTCGCGACCCGCGAGCCGCGTGCCGGCACGCTCTTCGATCTTGGGCCCGATCCTCCATCTCGACGACGCCACCAGCTGGCGCGGTGGCCAGCAGCAGGTCCTCTACCTGCACCAGGGCCTGCGCGCGGCCGACGTCGACTCGCGTGTGGTGTGCCGCCAGGGCTCGGCCCTGCACGAGCGCCTGCTAGAGGAGAGACTCCCCCACTACGCGCTCGAGCACATGAGCGCGCACGACCTCGTGGTGGCCCGGACCCTGGCCCGCATCGTCGGCGACCATCCGCAGTCCATTCTCCACGCCCACACCTCGCACGCCCACGAGCTCGCATTGTGGGCCCATCGTCTCGGCGCGCGGAGTCCCGTCGTGGTGTCGCGCCGCGTCGACTTCCCCGTGGCGCGGACGTGGTGGAGCGGCCGCAAGTACCGCAGCCGACGGGTCAGCCGCTACCTGGCGATCAGCAGTGCCGTCGAGCAGGAACTGCGTCGCGCCGGGATCGAAGACGCTCGGATCCGGCGCGTGCCGAGCGGCATCGATCTCACACGCTTCGAGAACCTCGAGCCCGACCACGACTGGAAGCGTTCGCTGGGGCTGGAACCCGGCGAACTCCTGTTCGGCAGCATCGCGGCCCTGGCCGACCACAAGGACCAGTCCACACTGCTGCGTGCCTTCGCACGGTTCCGCGATCGCGGGGGGTCGGGACGACTCGTCGTGATCGGCGAAGGCGAGCTGCGAGGACCCCTGGAGGCCCAGCGACGCGAACTCGGCCTGGACGACGTGGTCTCGTTCCCTGGCTTCACCCACGACGTGTTGCCCCGCCTGGCCGCATTCGACATCTTCGTGCTCACCTCCAAGAAGGAAGGGCTGGGGACGAGCATCCTCGACGCCATGGCCGCCGGCCGGCCCGTGCTTGCCACCCGCGCCGGAGGCATCGTCGACGCCGTGGTCGACGGGGAGAGCGGCCGGCTGTGTCCGGTGGGCGCCGTCGATGCGATCGCCGACACCATGGTCGAGCTGCAGGCGAGCGCCGCCCTGCGCCAACGCCTGGCACACGGAGCGCGGCAACGGGTGAAGGACTTCGACGTGCGGTCGACCGTCGAGCGCACCCGCGCGGCCTACGCCGAGATCCTCGAGGATCCCGCCGGATCATGAACACGGACGACCGCCCCTACCGGCAGGTGGCTGCCGCACACGGATGGGTGCTGGCCGCGCTCCTGGTCCTGGCCGTGTGCACCTTCGCGTTGCTCACCGACCGCGCCTCCGACGCCGCCTTCGTCGTCGCGCTGCTGGTGGCGTTCTCCCTGTTGCTCACCCACAGCGTCGAGATCCGGGTGGAGGTCCGCGACGTCGAGATCCGCATGGGCAATGGCTGGCGGCGGATCCGGCTGGCACTCGACGACGTCGAGGACTGGCGCGTGGACGCGGACGCCCGCGTGTGGGGAGCCGGGCGACGTGACCCCACCGGAGGTCGCCGTTTCGGCCTGGGTGCGCCGGAGACGCTGCTGCTGCACACCCGCGGCGGCGACGTGTACGTGGGCCTGGTCGACGCGGGCGAGGCGGCCGCGGCGATCGACCGTCGACGACGGGCCCTGGGCGAGGACGATCCCGACGCCGAGGTCCCGTGATGAACGAGAGACACGCCGGAGGCCGGACGACCTTCCTCACCGCCGCGGGCGCCGCGGTGCTGGGTTTCGTCGTGGCACTCGGCTTCCTGCGCCAGGGTCTGGACCTGCAGGGCGAGGGCTTGTGGCTGCTGGGCACACGGATCCTGCTCGATGGCGAGGACCTGCACTCGAACCTGCGGACCGGCGACCCTTCCTTGCGCTATCACGTACTCGCCGCCTGGATGCGCGTCTTCGGCGAGTCGGCCTTCGCCCTGGCCACGCTGCGCGCGACCGCCCACGGTCTTGCCGTCGCGGCGGCCGTGGGCATCGCCGTCCGCCGACTGGGCGTCACCGCCGGCGGCGCAGTCTTCGTGGCGATGATCGCCGCTTTGGCGCTTCCAACCCCCGCTCTGGTGGGGTGGATCGTGGCCGGAACCGTAACCTTGGCCCACCCCCGATGGCCCACGATCGCCGCGGCGGTGGCCGGAATCGGCGTGGGAGCGCTGTTCCTGATCGACCCGCGCTGGAGTCCGGTGGCGCTGACGGTCGTCCTGACTGCCTGGACCGCATCGGGCATCGGTCGGGACCGCCGACCCGCGGGCTTCGCCCTGGGTGTCGTCGCGGTGCTCGGACTCGCCCTCGTGTCGACGGCCCTGGCTGCGGAGCCGGGCATCGCGCTGCGACAGAGCTTCTCGGTGCCGCTCGCCACGATGGGTGAGACCGTCGACCCCTTGCGCTTCGCGCGGAACGCCTGGAACGCCACCTGGCTGGACCTGCCCTTCGCCGGTCTGCGAGCGACCGGCGAGGCCCTGGGTCCGGCGTGGCCGGGTCACGAGACGACCCGTGCCCTCGCTCTGCGGGGTATCGTACTCGCCGTCGTCGCCTCGACCGTCCTGGCGATGGCACGCCTCGTCAGCCATCGATCGGTCCCACGGGTCCGGTGGGGCGCGGGCTTCGTGCTGGCGGCCGTGCTGGTCCTTCTCCTGCGCGGCGACGTGCCCAGCTTCCGTGCAGCCGCACCGATGGTGGTCCTCGGCGCGCTCGCCGTCGTGCCCGGTGGCCGCGTCCGGGTGCTCGCTGTGGTCGGCGCGCTCCTGCTCGCCCCGCTGGCCCTCGAACCCGTCTGGATGGCCGCGAATCGCGACCGTGAAGGGCTGCGCACCTACCACGAGAACGCGCGGGCGGGCGTGGACCTCGACGCAGCGCGCATCCACCGTCTGGCATCGATGGGCCAGGTCCTCGATCCCGGAACCCGCGAGAGCCTGCTCGTTTGGCCTGCCCTGCCCGGAGTCCACTGGCTGCTCGGGACCGAACCGGCCACGCCCTTCGTCGACGTGCCCGAGGGTGCGACCGCCGACGCCGTCGCCGTCCGGTCGCTCCGTGATCGTCCGCCCCGTTACGTTCTGTTCGGGTTCTCCCGTCCGCTGCTCGGGCACAACATGATCGAGGCGATTCCCGACACCTGGAATCATCTCCGCGAGGACTACCGCCTGATCGGACGCGTGCTCGCCGGCGACGAGAACCTCCGGGTGCTCGGCCCGGCCCGCAGAGTCCGGCCCGGCAACGACCGTATGGCGAACCAGCTCCCGATGGTCGAGCTGACGGTGTCGAACGACCGCAGCCCCGCCCTGCGCGAGGAGTTCACCGTGGGTCAGGGATTCCGCACCCACGGTCGTGACGTCGAAGGCTTCGCCTTCCGCGCGCGAACCAATGCGAACGGGGTCGCCCTCCGGCTCCGGGTCAACGTCTGGGAAAGGGTGGGCGGCGAGTACGACACCCTGCTCGAGTCCGAGGACGTCGAGACGGTGATCGAGCAGGACGGCGAGGTCGTCTTCGTCGAGTACCCCGTCCCCGACAGCGCGGATCGTGACCTCGCGATCCTGATCGAGGCGCTCGAGACCCCGAGCGACGAAGTCCGCCTGGACTGGCGCAGCGACGACGATCCCCGTGAGCCCGGTGATCTCTACCCCGAGGGAGACGCGATCCTCGGCCTCACCCCCGTCGACGCCGATCTGTACTTCCTCGTCTACTGATCCACGCCGTCGCCCGCGGAGAAGCGGGCGAAGGGATCGGTTCCCTCGATGGCTCTGCGCAGGAAACTCGGCAGCGCGAAGCACGCGGTCTGGATCCGGCGATTCCAGTACCGCGTGCTCGACTCCAGGGCGCTCGCGCGCACGTCGTCCACCGGAGGACCGGGACGTCGGTCCCCACTGGCCCAGGTCCAGCTCCAGGTACCCGCCGGATAGGTCGGGATGCTGCCCCAGTACAGCTCCGTGACGTCGAAGACCGCGCGGATCTGCGACTCGATCGCCCCGATCACCTTCGCGTTGGCGAAGGGCGACTCGGTCTGCGCGCACATCACGCCGCCGGGACGCAGTGACCGGCGAACCTTCGCGTAGAAGTCCTCCTGGAACAGACCCACCGCCGGACCGATGGGGTCGGTCGAGTCGACGATGACCAGGTCGAAGGAGTCGGCGTGGTCCTCCACGTAGGCGACGCCGTCGTCGAAGACGAGTTCCACGCGCGGATCGGCCACCACCGCGGGCACCCAGTCGAAGAAGCGCTCGCTGACTCGGGTGACGCGCTCGTCGATCTCGCACTGCACCACCCGCTCGACGCTCGGGTGCCGTAGCACCTCGCGCACGCAGCCGCAGTCGCCCCCACCGATCACGAGGACCGAGCGCGGCGACTGCATCGTGCTGAGCGGCACGTGCGTGAGCATCTCGTGGTACACGAACTCGTCGCGCTCGGTGACCATCATCAGGTCGTCGAGCGTGAGGAAGACGCCGTGGAAGCCCGACCGGTACACGTCGATCTTCTGGTACGGACTGCGCTCCGAGTGCAGGTGCTCGTCGACCCGCAACGACAAGCGTGTCGAGCCCTGGTCCTCTTCCACGAACCAACCGTCGCGCAGACCGCCGGTGTTCGGGGTCATGCGGACGTCGTCGTCGCGCGACGATCCGTCGTTCACGCCGCCGCACCCTGACGCCGGGCGGTGCTCCCGGGCGTCACCGTCTCGGTCTTCGCCGGCACGTACTCGTGCAGCGGTGCGGTGCGGGTGATCACCTGCACGTCGTCGGCGGCGATGGTCTGTTCGGCGTCGAAGTCCTCGGGCAGGCCCCGCAGGATCTCCTGCACCCGACTGCTGCCGGCCCGCAACCGTTGCGCCAGGAGCTCGAAGCCCCGGCGCGGATCGAGACCACCACAGGTGTAGATGTCGACCGCCACGTAGCCGTTCTCCGGCCAGGTGTGGATCGACAGGTGCGACTCGGCGATCACGACCGTGCCGCTCAGACCCTGCGGCTCGAAACGGTGGAAGGCCTCGCCGATGACGGTCGCACCGACGGCGGTGGCGGCGTCGAGCATGGCGCGGCGCACCGTGTCGACGTCGTCGAGAACGTGGAAATCGCAGTCGTAGTACTCGGCGATCAGATGGCGCCCGATGGTCTTCAACTATCACTCTCCCCGACGGCCCGCACCTGCGTGCGAGCGCAATGCCGGATCGCTCCGGCGAGGCTCGAGGCGACCGGAGCGTCATTTCCGGCCGCGGGGACGCGTGAGGAATCGCCAGTCGACTCCCCTTCCGTGTGACCGCCGGCGACGCCGGCGGCGATTCCGTTGTTCACGGAGTGCGATTCAGGACTGGCGAGAGCTCCGGTGCGCGGGGCACGCGGAGGGGCGGACCAGTCCCCCCTGTCGAGGTAGCGCCCGGGTCGGACCCCGGAGGAAGACCGGCTACGACGGCAGGGTGGAGCCGATCGGACGACCGGCCTGGAAACGAACCTCCCGGACCGTCGAGCGCTTCCGCAGAAGCGCAGCGGACCCGCCGTTCTGCAGCAGCACAGGGTAGGAACGTCGATCCGGCGTTGTCAAGACGACGCGGGCACCGAACACGCATCGAGATCGTGAAGTGCGTCCTCGAGCGTGGCCTCGTCGATCTCGCCGAGGTGGCCGATCCGCAGGTACCGATCCCGGGTCTGACCGTATCCGGCCCCGATCCACCAACCGCGCTCGCGCATGGCGGCGAGCGTGGCCGCCACGTCGAAACCATCGTAGCGGACCACACTCACGATCGGGCTGCGGAATCCCGCGCGGGGCAGGAAGTCGAAGCGGCCGGCGGCCCACTCCTCGACCCGGGCCTGCAGCCGTTGGTGCCGCTCGTAGCGCGCGTCCGGAGTCTCGGTGTCGATACGGTCGAGCTCGGCTCGTAGCTGGTAGAGCAAGGAGAGAGGCGGCGTGGCCGGGGTCTCGTCGCGACCCAGGGCTTCCGTATGGCGCACGAAGTCGAAGTAGAAGCCGCGACCCGCGGCGGTCCGGGCCCGTTCGACCGCTCGTTCGGACACCGAGCAGAGTGTCAGCCCGGGCGGGAGCGCCAGGGCCTTCTGCGATCCCGCGAAGCACACGTCGACGCCCCACGCGTCGAGACACAGTTCGACGGCGGCCATCGAGGTGACCGCGTCCACGAGGAACAGCGTGTCGTCGTGACGACGAACCACTTCGGCCAGCGTGGGCAGGGGATTGAGCACCCCTGTCGAGGTCTCGCTGTGCACCACCGTGACCGCCGTGTAACGGCGGCGGTTCAGGGCCCCGTCGAGCGCCGCGGGTGTGATCGGCTCTCCCCACTCGACCTCGAGATGGTCCCCCTCGAGCCCGCAGGCCTCCCGGACCGCCGACCAGCGCGCGGAGAAGGCGCCGTTCACGCAGTGGAGCACCGGACCGGTACCGAGATTGCGCATGGTCGCTTCCATGGCGCCCGTGGCCGAGCACCCGAGCGGCAGGACCGCCGCCCTGGTACCGATCATGCGCCCGACGCGTGTGCTCACGTCGCGGATCAGGGCACGGCTCGCCGCACCCCGATGGCCGATCATCGGACTGGTCGCAGCGGCCGCGACGTCGGCGTGCACCTCGGTCGGACCGGGAATCAAGAGGACGGGATGCGACGGTGTGGGTGGGCGCACGATGATTCAACCGCCGCGTGGAGCCCGCAACTTCTCGATCGCGGCGCCGATCGCCGCCTGCGTCGTTTCGTCGAACCAGCGGTCGACGAAATCGGCGTCGTCGGGCCTCGCCCGTTCCATGGCCTCGAGCGTCGGGGCGTGCAGGCGCCGTTTGATGTCGGCGAAGGCGGCCTCGCTCGGCGTCCACGTCACGATCTCCTCGAGACACTGGTCCAAGAGCTCCTCGGGCTCGACCACCGTGTCGACCAGTCCCATGTCCTGCGCCTTGAACGTCGGGTAGAGGGCGCCTCCGTACACGACCTTCTCGAGCACCGGACGCGGCAACGGATACCGCAGCATCTCGATGTTCGACGGCGGCACGATCAATCCGAGCTGGCTCTCGGTCAGGCCGATCTTGCCCTTGCCCTCGGCCATGATCCGCTGGTCGCAGGCCAGCGCGAGCAGAGCGCCTCCGGCCACGGCGTGACCGTTGATCGCAGCGATGGTCGGACGCGGGTGGTCGAAGAGGGCCACCAGTGCATCGCCGAGCGCCTGCACCAACCGTGCGATCTCCTCGCGGTCGGCGTTCTCCAGCGCCAACAGGTCGAGGCCCGCGCTGAACATCGAGCCATGGCCGGTGAGGATCAGACCTCGGTGTGGCTGGGCGGCTTCCTCGCCGAGTGTGGCGACCAGCGCGCCGAGCAGATCGGTGTCGAGGGCGTTCGCCGGACCGTGGCGAAGGGTCAGGACACGGGCGTCGCCATGGGTGGTGCGTTCGATCATCGAGTTCTCCTCAATCCTCGTGGTGGGCCGGATTCTCGCCCGGCCGGGTTCCTCGTCGTTCGCGCAGTGCGATCAGGGCTTCTTCACGCCGCGCCACCGTATCGGGCGCGAACCAGCGATCGAGCCAGCGATCCATGCCGCCGGTGTCGATCGAGCGCAGTCGCTCGATCGCGGGTCGCCGGAGCCTGGCCTTGGTCGCTGCGAAGGCGCCGGCCGACGGCGCGTTCAGCGCACCTGCACGCTCCCGGGCGCGCTCGACCAGCCGGTCGGACTCGACGAGTTCGTCGATCCAACCGAGTTCGTAGGCGCCCGCGTCGGTGTGGAGCCGTCCTTCGTACAGCAGGCTCTGCCGGGGCCGTGGCGCCAGCTGGTGGCGCAGAACCTCCACCGCCGCGTCGGGATAGGCAACTCCCAGCTGCACCCCGTGCACACCGAAACGCCCGGCTCCGTGGGCCATCAGCCGCACGTCGGCACAGAAGGCCAGAAGTGCCCCGCCGGCGAGAGCGTGTCCACCGATCGCCGCGATCGTGGGTGCCGGATGCGCGAAGGCAGCGGCCAGAGCACGGTGGAAGGCGATCATGAGTTCACGCATTCCCCCCCGATCGTGACGAGCAGCGTCCTCCAGGTCGAGTCCGGTGCAGAACGACGTCCCCTCGGCTCGGATCACCACCGGCGGCGCAGCGTCGCCATCGAGATCGTCGAAGACACGCTCGAGCTCGCGGAGCAACACACCGTCCAGCGCGTTGCCACGACCGCGGACGAGAATCAGTTCGACGACGCCGTCGCGTCGGACCCATTCGAGGTTGCGCATGCGGGGACCTGGGGTGGGGGGGTGTGCGGGCGATCCGTTCAGGCTACCGTCGACACCCCTCCGAATCCAGTTGGTTGTGCCTCGATGATTGTTCATGGCCCCGGATTCGCAAGGATCCGGGGTCATGCGTACCAATCGACCGACGAACGGTTGGACGCCTCCCCACTGCCCCAACCGTAACTGCAAGTACCACAATCATTCCGGCGGCCCGTGGCCCTTCCATCGCCGTGGCTCCTATGTCCGCCCCGGTGACGGTCGACGTGTCCCGCGTGCGGTATGCAGGACATGTGGCCGGTGTTTCTCCGCGCAGACATTCTCCACCACCTACTGGCTCAAGCGCCC